>JBEKHU010000163.1:0-6824 GCA_050012115.1 Bryobacteraceae bacterium
TCCGCTGCGGGGATCTTGAACCGCTCCGCCACCGGCCGCAGAACCCCGTCAGACTGGATCAACTTGATCTGCGTTGCCATGAACTGGTCGGAATCATTCAATGGAATCGCGCGGTCTGCCTCACGGCCAACCACGCCCGATGGTTCCTGCCGGTCGATTTCTACAACGGCTTCGGATTCGTAGATGGGCGTCAGCCGTGACGAGACGACTACGGTGGCGACCACAGTAAAGACGATGAACGACAGAATCTCCCAGCGCCGCCGCTTGAGAATATACAAATAATGCGTGAGCGGAACGCCTTGCTCCTCAGCTTGAACCTCGGGGTAAGCGTAGGACGGATAGACGGTGATTGTCTCGGGGACGCCCGGACCGTTTCCATTGGTCGCGGGTGCCGTCAGTGCTCGAATCTCTTTATCTTCTGACATGATTCGCTTCGCCTCTCTCCTGGCCTGCGCGCCTAGCGCCAAGCAGCGTAGCCCAAAGCAATGGCGCCGGCGGTTGAGCCGAAAAGCAGGATCTTTTCGAGCGCCGACGCACTTCTGCGTTTTCCGTTGTTGTCCGGGACATAGAGAATGTCGTTCGCCACAAGCGGAACATCCGGCGACTTCCGATCAAGGATCTTCTTCAGCTCGATTGGAATCTCGTTCTTGGATCCCGCCGCTTCGCGACGATAGATGTAGGCCTGGTCGCTGGCGAACTTCTCCAGACCCTCGGCCAACGCCAGCATCTGAAGAACTGTCGTTTCGCTGCTTCCCTGAACGGGAAACACACCTGGCTTTTTGACGCTGCCGACGACGAAGATCTTGCCCATTTCCGGCACGCGGATCTCCTCGCCACCATATAGCCGGATGTTCAGGCTGGGATCGCTAGCGCCGAACAACTCGCGGGCGATGATGCGCCGGGTCAGCAGTTGGGGCTTGCCATCGGCGTCGGATTGCGTGTTGCAGATCAGAATCTCCGCGCCGGCATCCTCACGCAAGCCCTGTGCCCTGGCAATCGCCTCCAATAGAGTAATCGGCCGTCCCTCCGCCTGGAAAACGACTGGCATCCGCACAGCGCCGGTGACGCTGATTGGTCGGCTTTGGTATTCCGCAATGGTGACCGTGACATGCGGATCTACAAGAATGTTCTCCTTCACCAGCGCCTCGGCAATCGCCGTCTCCAACGCGGCTGGTAAGAGTCCGTCTGCCTTCACTTTTTGCTTGAGCATCGGGATGCGAATATAGCCGTCAGCGCCGACGCGGATAGAACGGCTCAATTCGGGCGCTTCGTAAACAGACAGGCCGATCAAGTCGTTGGGGCCCAGCGTCTGAGCCGGAAGATTCGAATTCAATTCCGCCACCGGACTGGGCCGGGTCACCGGCTGTTGGGCAGATGCCGAAACAGCCACCATCGCCGCAATCGCCAAGAACCACATAATCAAACGCATATGGGGACCTCAGTCATTCGAGCTGTTCTGCAATGCACCTTGCTGGAGCAAGGCGCTTTCCAGACAATGAAGGCCTTCCTCGAGGCGACTCAGCCTGCTTTCCATCGCGCGAGCCCAGTCATCTGTTTCGGTGGGGCTCTCTTTGGCTTGGAGCGCCCTCAACATGACTTCTCGAGCATAGTCAGACAGGGACCGGGCTCCGCGTTCAGCAGAAACCACCTTTAAGAGCTGTAACTCTTTTTCACTTACGCGAAAATTCACGATCCGGGTTCGTGTATATAGCACTGTAACTTACCTGAAATGAGCAACTTGTGCTCCGTTGACGGACGCCAGCGGTCATTGCGGATCGCGATTCACAGGGCGAGCCCTTCAGTCAGGAATCGCGAATCCGCTTGCTTGATTGACCGGATGATTGGCTACCAGGAAGGTCAAGCCGCCTGGATGCCCCTGGTGCGAGGCAGAAGCCTCGCCTCCTCCGAGTACAAAGACTACGCTACGTGAAGCGCGTCAGGCGAATAGGAGGAAAACCGGCAACAAACTCTCTCACTTATCGAAGAGTCGTGGCTGACGATCGGGAACTGGACTCAAGGTACACCTTAGGCATACTGAGTCCCCTTCGGCAGGTTTCCCTCAAAGGCACACACAACGCCCGTCCCGTCGCTCGTGGCTACTTCACGACTCGTTGCACCTTGAGCCCGTCGAGGTTGTAGAAGCTTTCCGACCGGTGGAGTGTAACACGACTATCTTACAGTTTCAATTACATCGAAGACGTAGCCGTCATTAAATCCAGTTAATATGTATAATGACAACAAGATACACTTTCACTTGCCGTTCGTAAGGGAAACGTTTTACATGTGTATATGGTCTCTCGCACTGATGATGATTGTGTAGTGGATATTCAAACAGTATCCATTCACACCACTGGGGTTAGGGGCCGTCACGACGTGCGCTGCCCCCCTGGGTCATCGGAGTGTGCTCAACAGATTGATACAGGATCACTTATCACTCGTTAGCACTTGCTGATCAACGCCCTACGCCGTCGTGTCAGGTCGACATGTTGCCGTCGCCGCAGCCGGGGTGGATGCGTTGACCGCGTCTTCGCAGACACTCACCAATATGGGGTAACACACGGTCCACACGGTGGTGAGACTACTCCTGAGTTGTTTCTCAGACTGGGCGCCGCTGATTAGCTGGTTGCGACAAAGACCTGGATGCACACAGCATCGCCCTGACGTGAGGGCATGCCGCGGTCCGCTCGTCTTGTGGGACTGGGAGTGGCGGGTCACGTCAGCCGGCGCGGCGCAGGCCAGCAGGTTGCGTTCCGCACTGGCATGGAAGGTCTGTTGTAGCACGGACTGCTGTTCGGCAACCGATCCCAGTGCGCCGATGGTTGAAGGGCAAGTGGATATCAGATCCGATCTCTTGGGCGCTCGCGAGAAACACCTTCTGACCATCTGAGAGCCATCAGTTCGAGTCGGCGACGGGATCCTACAGCGAGGTACTGCGCTGCTCACTGGAGGGAGTGGAGTGGCTCTTGGATCCGGACGTAAGAACGCCGTGTTTGCTCTCGACAATGGCGTAACGCCTGCTCACAATGGGGTCAGGAGATGAACAATGGCGAAGAAAAAAAGTCAAACCTTAGTCACGCCCGAATTGCTTCGTGGGCGCCTGATGATTCGACTTTCCGAGTGGTGCTTACTGACTGGCACGCCGCAGGCGACGGCTTATAAACTGGCGGCCTCGGGCAAGATTCCCGGCCTGATTCGTATCGGTAATACGATCCGCATCTCGACGGCGGCCTTGACGGAACAGATTGCCGCGGCGCAGCCCGCCGCCGGCACCCAGGCGTGATCGCGGGCTTCCCGCCGGCGGACGCTGCCCGCTCGGTCATCTCTATCAAGTGCTGAGGCCGGCGTTGACCAGGCGCTTGGCATTCGCTGCCGTGCACAACCAGGCGGGCGTCACTCTGAAAGAACTGGCGCCCACCTACAGCGGGCCGGCGGCTGGCGTAGTGGACGGCCACCTGCTCCGATGCATCAACCGCGGGGAGCGGGTATGTACAGAGCGCATGTCCGAAAAGGTCGTCTGGCGGCTTCTTCAGCCGTATACCGCCGCCGCAGGTGTTCCCGGCATCGCCCCGCATGACCTGAGGCGCAGTTGCGCGAAGATGTGCCGGGCCGCAGGCGGCGAACTTGAGCAGATCCGAATGCTCCTCGGCCATTCGTCGGTCCAGACGACCGAAGGGCATCTCGTGACCAAGCAGGATCTGGTGCACGCGCCGAACGATGGCACCAAATTGTGGGTCGCAGTATAGCTCGGCGGCTCTCTCCGCTGGATCGCTGCGCAAATGGTCCGTGTTCTCGTCCGTTCAACGAAATCAATGCGAAGCAAACCACTCTGAATGCGACCACAAATGCACCAACTCCGTCCCTGTCCGACGCCTTTATGTAGTTCTCCGTCTTGTGAGTAGGCTTCTTCCTGCGCACCACGATTCATTCCTTCGGTCGAGTCGATCAGGCAAGTTCTTCCTGCACGATCGAACAAAGAAAGAAACCGGCGTGCGGGCGGGAACGATCGCTGCGATTTCCAACTTCGTGCGGGCGTGGATGTAGACGGCAATGCCTTCGAAAGGGGGGTGAAGTGGGAGCGGGCTGTCCATCCGGGTTCACCTGACGCGCGCCGTGAATCCAGGGCCGCAGGAGAGGTGCCGCTGAATGCCTAACTTAGGCGCCCTTAGCGCGCGCCCGGTCCATGTACTTCAGCGTGGCCAGATTGAGGCGGATCGCGTCGCCGCTCTTCACAAAGGGCGGGACCATGACTTCCACGCCATTGCCCAGCCGGGCTGGTTTCCAGGTGGTGTCCACCTGACTGTGCGAGGGCGGCGCGGTATCCTCGATGACGACTTCGACGAAATCGGGGAAGACCACGCTGACCGGGCGGCCCTCGACGAACTCTACCGGAAGCTGCATTCCCGCAGCCAGGAACGTCACCTGCTCGCCGAGGATGGACGCGGGGATATCCCACTGATCATAGCTTTGCGGATCCATGAAGACGCAAGCGGAATCGTTCGCATAGAGAAACTCGAGGTTCTGCCGTTCGACGGGGAGTTCCTCGATCTTCAACTCGGCGCGGATGCTCTGCTCCCAGGTTGTTCCAGTGACCAGGTTGCGGAGCTGAAGATGGTTGACTCCGCCCATTTTTCCCTGGCCCGGATGGTAATCCGCGGCAACAACTTTGTACGGCTGACCCTGGTAGCGGACTGCCATGCCGGGGCGAATCTGCGAGGCGGTGATCATGGGTGCGCCGCGGGCCCCGGGTGGGCGGGTGCCGGATGTGGCGCGGCGCGGAGCGCACCCGCGGCGCCAAGTGACGTCTGGCGCGGTGCTGGCACCGCTTTGGCCGGACCCGGCACGCGGGCGCGCGGGCTCGGAACCCAGATTCGGATCACGTTCGGATGGCGCGGCTTATCCATCGCAGCCTCCTTCCAGAACAGCAGGCAGTCTTCCCAAACTGGCCACAGTGTACTGCTAATCGCGCGGCACGAAAAGCCCTGCCGACCGGCGCGTGCTCTCAATCAGTCGGAACGGGAAGTCGTTACGTTGTCATCGGCTGGTGGTGCAACGCGAACATCGTTTCGGCGTCTGTGATTCCGGATGCGCAGTCGAGAGGCCGAACCCATCATGTCTCGCCGGCGGCGGAGGATGTACTGCGTGCCAAGCCGATGAGCCATGGCCGACTATCCTCTTTGCCTCTACGACCCGAGTTGGCTACGGCCTTAGCAGGGTTGGAACGGTCGATCTCGATGTCGCCGAGGCGGACGCCATGCTGACGCGGAAGTGCCGTGAGCCCTACGTGGTGGGCGAAACGGTGTAGCGCGAGGTTGCCGCGGGCACCGTGGGACGCGATAGGATTCTCGATGGCCGGCCAAGCCCGGGCGGGCCCGGCAGGGCTGAAGATCATTAGCGAGGGTATCCGATGCATGCGATGCGAACCGCCGCCATGGCGAGCTTGTGGCTGGGCCTGCTGGCGCCAATGCAGATGAGCGGGCAGGGGGGCGACGTGGAGCTGGGCAACGCCCGGGCGCGCATCCGTCTGGCCAACCAATCGAAGCAGTGGTGGAGCTATGAAGCGAAGCAGGGCGTGGCGGCACTGGAGTTCAGCGGCCCGGTGGTGGAGATCGACGGCGCGCCGGTGGAGGATACGCTCAGCGGACTCAAACAGAGCGGGGCGCCCAGGCGCCTGCCGAATGGCGTCACGGAGTATCGCGTCGAAGGCGTGTACACGCATCATCCAACGCTGCACGCGGCGTTGATCTTCCGGCTGGGGGCGGACAGCCCGATGGTGCGCTTCCGATATGAAATCAGCAGCGTGAGGCAGCAAAAACTGACCCGGGCGGCAGGCGTGGACCGACTGGAATACTTCGGCGTTTCCCTGGCGGCGTTCCCGGCGGTGCGCGAGGTACGCCTTTCTGAATTTCAGGAGGCGACGCACAGCTTCACGCTTTCCGAACGGGTGGTCCAACAGAAGGAATTCGACAATGGCGTGCGGCTGATGGGCCCGCTGGTGGCGGCCTCCGACGGCCGGGTATCGGTTGTGGTGGCTTACGAGCACGGGTCACAGGCGCCGGATGCGTTCCTGGGTTTCCGGCTGACGCCCGCGCGCAAGGTTGTGCTGGCGGCGGTCAAAGGCAATTGCGTGGATGGACAGGCGCTGCCGTATCGCACCGTGTGGATGCAGGCAGGGACTGTGGCGGGAGACATGGACGCGCTGGCTGCGGCCTACCGGCGCTTCGTGCTGCGCGAGTTGAGCGTGAGCGCGGAAAGCCGCAAGCCGTACATTTTTTACAACACGTGGAACTTCCAGGAGCGCAACAAGTGGTGGAATCACCGCCCGTATCTGGAGTCGATGAACGAACAACGGATGCTCCAGGAAATCGAGGTCGCGCACAGGATGGGCATCGACGTGTTCGTACTCGACACGGGGTGGTATGAGAAGACCGGCGATTGGCCGGTGAGCCTCAAACGATTCCCGAGGGGCCTGGGGCCGATTCAGGAGAAGCTGAAGGCGTACGGGATGCGATTGGGGCTGTGGTTCGACCCGACGGCGGCGGCGCTGTCGAGCGCGATGCTGCGGGAGCATCGCGACGCGGTGGTGTCGTGGCAGGGCAAGGAGGGCCGGGCGGAGGAGATCTGGGAAACCGAGGCGAGCCACAGGCTGTGCCTGGTGAGCCGCTATGCGGACGCCTTCGCCGATACGCTGATCCGCGTGGCGCGCGAGACCGGCGCGCGCTATTTCAAGTGGGACGCCATCGGGCAATACGGGTGCGACTCGCCCAACCACAACCACGGCACGGCGGCCAACACGGCGGAGGAACGCGCCAACTCCTACGCTTTCC
>JBEKHU010000164.1:0-6802 GCA_050012115.1 Bryobacteraceae bacterium
TTGGTGTGCGAACGCGTGTTTGCTTCCAGAGTTTCGCGGGCTTAGTAAAGAAGATGGATAGCGCAAACAGGGCAGCAGCCAATAGCACAACGAATGCGCGCATCGGAGCTGTCACTCGCTTGAGAAGACTAGCTTCCGGCACAAGGACATCAAGCATAGCCACAGCGTAGAAGAGTAACTGACCCGCCACGATGAACCAGCAGAGAGGCGCCGGCAGCCCGAAACTGACCACGAAACAAGCCAGTAGAACCTCAGGCAATAGCAAGCGGCCAAGCTTCAGGACGCAGAAAGGCCAGAGCAGACGGCTGCGCGGGGAGAACAAACCAGGCAGTTGCCAAAGAAGCTGGAAAACACCTGCCTGCGTTCTCACCTTCCGGGCAAACTCTTCTTTCAGGCCAGTTGGGAAATCCCAGGCAACCGCATGCTCGTTCCAAACGGAGCGATAGCCGGCCAGCACCGCCTGCATTGGCAGCCAGACATCATCGAGAATACAGTCCTTCGGCAAGGGATGCGCCAGTTTACGGCGGAGTGCGTATATGGGGCCCGTGGCGCCCAAAAGAGAGTCGGTTAAGCTAAGATTCCTGCGAATCCAGCTCTCGTAGCGCCAATAAAGGCCGACATTGGATTCTTCGGCGGAATCGCCTGCCAGGATTCGCAGGTTGCCACTCACGACCCCGACTTGTGGGTCGTGCAAGGTTTCCGCCAGAGAACGAACGCAGGCCGGGTCCAGACGTTGGCGGACATCGGTGAAAACCAATAGGTCAGAGGTAACTTCTCCTAAAGCGACGTTCAGGGTGGCAGCTTTGCCGCCGCGAGGGAGCCGGAGGAAACGCACTCTGGCGGGGAACCGGCGGGTGAACTCTTCGGCCAAGTTATCTGTCCCATCATCGGAGTTATCGGATAGGACCAGAATGCCGAGCTTGTCCGGAGGGTACTCAGAATTCAGGATGCTTTCCAGCTTGGCAGACAGGAATCGGGCCCCATTGTGGACGGGTAGGATGACCGTGATTGCGGGTTCATAGGGACCTGAATGCGGCGGGCGGCCCTGGTAGCGAGCCCGCAGGCCAAGCCAGAGCGGATAGCCGACGATCACCCAGAGCACCCAGGCGACGCAACAACAGAAGATCCAGGCAGCAGCGTTCACTTGCCAGTCCGATAGAGTTCAAGATACCTATCCGCCATGCGCTCCGCCGTAAAATGCCGGAGATAGTGGGCGCGCGCCGCCTCCCCCAAGGAAGCGCTGCGAGCGGGATCGCCAGCCAGGAGCAGAACCGCTTCCGCCATGCCCTCGGCGGAGCCGATCGGCACGACGAAGCCACATCGACCACCCTCGATGATCTCCGGGACGGCGCCCGGCGCAGCGGCTACGACAGGCCGGCCTGCGGCCATAGCTTCCAGGAGAGAAATCGGCAGACCTTCGCTCGTGGAAGAAAGCACAGAAACGTCCGCGGCAGAGAAAAAGGCTCCCGTATCGGCTCTTTCCCCCCAGAAAGTAACGGCATCCTTCAGGCCCAAGTCATTGCATAGCTTCTCGACCGACGGCCGCAGATCCCCTTCGCCGACCACCCACAGATAGACATCCTTTCGAATTGCGCGAACCAGGGCCAGGGCTCTGAACAACGTCGGGAAGTCCTTAGGAGCGGCAAGCCGTCCAACATACACCAGGGTGAAACCGCGCTTGGGCAAATCCAAGGGCGTGGCTGGTTGAGGAGCCGGCGCAGCGCCATTGTAAATGGTGATCAGCCGATCGCGGGCCGCCCATGGGACCATCGCGAGGTTTTTGGTCGTGGCCTGGCACACGCCGACCACCGCCTTGAGCCAGCGGGACACAAGAGCGAACTGCAACTCCCGGCCCAATCGAAACGGGGGCGGGACCAGTCCGTGGCGGGTACTGACTATCACCGGAACTCCGGCCCAACGCGCGGCGGGAGTAACCCAATTCGTGACCAAGGCATTGTGGCAATGAACCACATCGGGACGGCTCTGACGGAACGATCGAATGAGACTCCGAGTCACATGCCAACGCGAGCCGGGGCCGTGGACGAACACCGGGAAGCCCTCCTGACTCAGTCGATCCGCGATCACGCCTCCGTATTGAAGACCGTGCACTTCAACGCAGTGCCCGCGCTCGCGATAAAGCCGGCAAAGCTGCGCGATAAGAACCTCCGCCCCCCCGACCCGAAGCGAATAGTTGACGTGGGCGATCCTGAGACTCAAGGAGAACTGTCAACCCCTTCCTCATAATACGGGAGCGACAATGCGGAGAACTTCGAAGAACTCACTCCGCGGCGGTTTGTCGCAGAGATGCCAGGCAAATCGCCAACGTTTCCTTCGCCACATCTTCCCAGCTTCGGCTGAAGCGAGCAGCGATGGCATGCGGCTCCCAGACGGTTTCCAGCGCTTGCGAGATGGCCCTGGCGAAGGCCGACGGGTTCCGCGCCGGAGCCAGCAGGCCGCATCCCTCGCCGATCAGCTCCGGAATTCCTCCGACATCGGTGCCTACAACGGGCCGGCCGCAGCAGAGCGCTTCAATGACCACATTCGGGCATCCCTCACCGTGGCTGGCCAGACAGACCACGTCGGCGGCGTTGATCCAAAGTGCGATCTCCCCAGCAGGACGAGCGCCAGGCAGGAGCAGATGTCCGGCGAGGCCCGACCTTTCCGCCCGCTCCCGGATCTCAGCTTCGGCGGGCCCTTCACCCACCAAGGCGAGCCGCAGGTCCGGGTAGCTGGCCGCGAGTGATTCGAAAGCGCTCCACAAGTCAAAAACGCCCTTGCTCGGAATCAGGTGGCCAACCTGCAGGAGCAGTCTTCCATCGACCGGCAAACCCAATGCGCGCCGCGCACCGGCGCGCTCGATCGGATGAAAAATGGCAGGATCGCACCCATTGGGAATGGAGCGGGTCTTCGCGGGACTGGCGCCCAGACGGATCGCCGCGCGTCGCAAGTCCTCGGTTACCGTGACGACAGCATCCGCGTTCCGCAGCGTGGCGGAGGTCATCCGGCGGACCAGGGCGTCTGGAATGCGATGCAGGTCGGAGCCGCGCGATCCTGCAATGACTGGCACACCCAGCCGACGCCCAACACGCAGCGCGGCCCACGCGGTTGGGTACAACCAATAGGCGAGGATGACGTCCGGGCGCCAGGCGCGCAGCGCCGGCTCGAGCGCCTGCTCGGTCCACCGCCCGTTGAAAGCACGTCCAATCCAGGGGACCGTCGTGTACTCCAGGTAGTGCGTTTTCAGGCCCGGCGGAGCTTGTTCGGGGTCAGCGCGATGGTAGGCGAATCGTGCCGGTTGGAGCCAGCGCGCCCGCGGATAGCGAGGCGCGGGGCAGAAGACTTCGAGCTCCACGTCATTGCGCAGCCGAAGAGCCGTTTCATAGATCGGCTTGCCGGCGTGCGGTGCGCCGGGCACCGGCCAGAGATGGGTAACCAGAGCAAGGCGTACGCGGCTCATATCCGGACTCGGAACAACAACGCTTCAGAATCTCACCGATCGGCCAGCCCTTACCATATTGAGCTATTCCATTCGCCGGGCCGGCGCCTCGCCAAGAGGCTCCACCGCCCATCCAACATATCCCAGGGCATGACAAAGCGCCTGCGTCGCCCCCAACTGCCTGGGTCGGAGTCGTCGCCAGGGAGGAATCGCTGTCTGCAACGCATTCGAGTCGTCGCCTCTGACTCCAATTCAGATTCGCAGGCGGCCCGTGCCTGCCCGGCGCTGTGAGACATCGGGCGCTGCTACAAGTCCAGGTATGTTCCCAGCCGGGCGGGGAATGGAAGCTGACTCAGCCAGTTCGTCTGAAGAAGAACCTCTTCGTAAAGCCCGTTAGGCGACGTGGCGCCGGGATGCACCATGAGTTCGATCGATCGCCAATTAAAGCTCATCCGCTTCTCGATCCGCGCATAGAAGTCGATGAAGCTGGCCATTCCCTCCGGAGTTCGCGCTCGAACCACCGCTCTCATGAGAAACCCGTATAAAACCTTCTTGATCATTCGCCTGTTTTCCATGCTTTCCACTGGAAGAATATTGATGGTTCCCCTCATTCTCGACACGCCGAATCGGCGCCGGAGCCTCCTGAGAACCGGAAGAAGCCATGGAATTGTATGGGAGTGGTGATGAGAGTCGAAATGGCTTACCCCTACGCCGGCTTCAAGACATCGCTCAACTTGGGCCGAGAGTTCGACGAACATCGCGCGCCAAAGAGATGGGGTCCAGCGAACACGCTCCAGCCGCGCCTTCGACATATTCCCTGCCCCGTCCAAAATGGGCGCCAAGCCTGGGGTAGGGTGGAGCGGCAGGAAAGCACTCAGGTTGAGATGGACACCGAAAGAGCACTGTGGGTAGTTCTTCAGGCGTGTAGCGGCATCCCTAAACTCAGCGCCGTTGGCAAGAATTGTGGCCGAAGTGACCAGCCCCCTATCCATGAGCGCGAAGATCGCGTCGTTAATGGGAACGGTAGCCCCTAAGTCGTCGGCGTTCACGATCAGCAGTGTGCCTTCCACGGCGTTGACTCAGAACAAATCTGCTGGGAGTTTACTCGGATGCCGCCACAAGACTTTTCGTCTGCCCGGTCCGATGAATTCAGGATACACCGCGTGCGTCGCCTTCGAACGAGTCCGCACAAATTGCTTCTTGGATTCATCTCACGGCAAGTGCATCTTCATACGAGGGCTACCCTCAGCGGCTGGGCGTTTTCCCGGCCGAGGATGCATCGGTTCCCGGGCGCTCCTTGGCGGACTGGCTCGGCCGACAATCCGATCGATTATCCTGGAGTCTCGACATCCTTCATTGCCCGCTGAATTGCGCGCAGGGATGCGAGGCCTGTCTTGTCCCACGTCCTTCTCAGAGACCACGCAACCCGATGCGTACAACTGCCCATCCCTCCGCGGCAACGCATGGCAGTTGCCGGCGCGTTCGTTCTTGTCGCCACCCTGGAGATCGCACATGTCGGACCGGCGACCGCGCTATGGGCAGCGCCCGCAATTCTGCTGTCGGCGATCATGATCGCCTGGGCAGCGGAGTCTGCCCAGTTCTTCATCTCGCAAGGGTTCGCGCTGGCCATTCTCGCCTGGCTGCAGACGCTGCCCGAGTTCGCCGTGGAGGCCGTGTTGGCGTGGAAGCAGCAGACGCCCCTCCTGATGGCAAACCTGACCGGTGCATTGCGGCTGCTGACCGGCCTGGGCTGGCCGATGATTTACGTCACCGCGGCGTTCTTCCACCGTCATAGATACAAGAAGCCCCTCAAGGCGGTGCATCTGGCCGACGAGCACTGCGTCGAGGTCATTGGTCTGCTCATCCCACTCGTCTACATGGGGTGGGTGTGGTTCAAGGCCACTTTGACCGTCTGGGACGCGCTGATTCTGATCGTCATTTACTGCGCCTATCTCCTCGTCCTGACCAGGATCCCGCCCCGCGCTCAGGAGGGCATCGAGCGTCTGGACCGGATTCCCCGCTGCATTGTGAAATCGAGGCCGCGGACTCGAATTCTGTCGATTTCCCTGCTCTTCGTCGCCGGAGGCGCGCTCATTTACTTCTGCGCCGAACCGTTTCTGGGCAGCCTCCTGGCCGTCTCCGCTCTGGTCGGCGTCCCGGCCTTCGTTTTCGTACAGTGGGTGGCGCCCTTTGTCAGCGAGTTCCCCGAGAAAGTCTCCGCATTTTACTGGGCGCGCACCATCGATGGCGCGCCGACCGCCATGATGAACCTGGTCAGCTCCAATATCAATCAATGGACGCTGCTGCCGGCGATGCTGTCCATCATCTTCTCGTTCAGTTGCGGCCAGCCAGCCGCGATCCGCTTCGACAGCCGGCAGGAACTCGAACTTCTGATGACGATTGGCCAGGGGTTGATCGGGCTGATGTTCCTCCTCAACATGGAATTCGCCTGGTGGGAAGCCTCCACCCTCTTCTTCCTGTGGCTGTTTCAATTCGTCCTCTCGCCAGTTCAACCCGGGCCGGGAGCGGCCGCGCAGATTGCGGGTCATTCGCATTGGCTGGTCACCTGCGCATATTTCACCTGGTTCGGGATCGAGGTTATCCGCACGCTCGCCGGCGCGCGCAAGCCGCGGGCATTTGTGCTTTTCGCCCGCTTCTGGCGGGAGCGGGTGCAGGGAAGCGCGAAGGATCGGTAGCAATAGTTCCGGATCTGCTGCACCGCGGGCACGATCGTCGTCTTGTCGCCGCGTTGCCGGACACATGTTTCTGACAAGCCTGGAAGCCCGGACAACGGACCCGCCGCCGCATCTGCTGCCATTCCGTCCGATGTTGTTCTGCTGCCGCCGCGCTGAACGTGAGATTCCGCCAGCCCAAAAGCCGCTTTGGTTACACTGGGATAGTTGGCCATCTCATGAATTCCAGAATGCATGGCACCACAATCCTGGTTGTGCGCCGCAATGGCAAGGTTGTGATTGCCGGCGACGGCCAGGTCACGATCGGCCAGGAGGTGCTCAAAGCCGGCGCCAACAAGCTTCGCCGGTTGCACAAGGACACAATCCTCGCCGGGTTCGCCGGCTCCACGGCGGACGCGTTCAGCCTGTTCTCCCGTTTCGAATCCAAGCTCGAGCAGTTCAATGGCAACCTGGCGCGCAGCGCGGTGGAGATGGCGAAGGACTGGCGGACCGACAAGGTGCTGCGGCACCTGGAGGCCCTGCTGCTGGTCGCCGATCTCAACAACACCTACATCCTGAGCGGCGACGGAGACGTGATTGAGCCCGACGAACCCTGCGCGGCGATTGGTTCCGGCGGCGGCTACGCCAAAGCGGCGGCCAAGGCGCTGCTCGAGAACACGAAGCTGACCGCGCG
>JBEKHU010000165.1:0-6743 GCA_050012115.1 Bryobacteraceae bacterium
CGACGCACGTGTAGTCCGGCAGCCGGTGCAGCATCTCGTTCATCACCACGCGCACCCGGGCCACCAGAATCGCCTCCCGGTCGGGCGGTTCGGCGGCGCCGCATAGTGCGCTCACGGCGGCCGTCACGATCAGGCACGGGAGCATGCGCTCAAGCAATCTCATCACAGGATCCTGACCCCCTTCCATCTGCTAACATCGCTCTCATGGCTGTCAAGGCGACTATTCTGAACAACGGCCCGATCCGTCTGGAAGCTTCAGACCCCTCCGAGCTCGCAATCTTCGATCCGGCCGGCAAAATGTTCGGGCTCGCCGGACGCACCGTGATTTCCCTCTGCCGCTGCGGCCACTCCGCCAACAAGCCGTTCTGCGATGGCGCCCACAACCGCGAAGGCTTCCAGTCGGTCTGCGAGGGGCGTGAATTGCCCCCGCCCAAGCCCCGCGCTTGATCTGACCCTGGTCCTCCACCAACTCCCGGTTCAGTTTCGCGACTCCCGCCGGCTGGGATAGAGTATTGGTGGAAAACACAGGTTGACCCTGTCCGCCGCGCCTTGCTTCTCCGGCTCGCCGGAGCGCTCGCGGCCGCTCCCAGGAACGATAGACTTTGCCTCTCAGCGTCGCTACGCCCCGTCGTTCGAAGCCCCGCACCAGCGGGCTGAGCCACCTCCGCTCGTGGCTCTGGACCATTCCCGTGGCCATGCTCACCACGGCGGTGTTGATCACGTGCGCCGTCCTGGTTTCGATTCTCGCCCCGAGCGAGCGGCGCCGGCTCTGGTTTTGGCACAACTGGGGCGCGGCGGTGCTCGGCATCGCGGGAGCGCGCGTGCGGGTGCTGGGGCTGGAGCGGTTCGACGCCAACTCAAACTACGTGGTGGTTTCGAACCACTCGAGCCTGATGGACATCGCGGTGCTCATGGGGTGGCTGCCCGTCCCCTTCAAATTCCTGGCCAAGCGCGAGCTGTTGAAGGTCCCCTTCATCGGCTGGTATCTGCGCCACGACGGCCACCTGACCGTGGACCGCAAAAGCCTGCGCTCCTCCATCGAGAGCACCAACGAGTGCGCCCGCCTGATCCGCGAAAAGCACCTCTCCGTACTCATCTTCCCCGAAGGAACGCGTTCCTCCGACGGCCGGTTGCAACGCTTCCGCGACGGCGCGGCCTACCTCGCCATCGCCTCCGGCGTGCCGGTGCTGCCGGTCGGGATTGTGGGCGCCTTCGACGTCCTGCCGGCGCGCTCCTCGTGGTTCATGCCGGCCGATATCGAACTGCGCCTCGGCCACCCGGTGGCGGTGGACGGACTGACCTCCAGGGACCGCCCGGCCCTCACCACCCGGCTGGAACAGGATGTCCGCGCCCTGCTGGAGGGGTAGTCGGCACACACCCGCATTTCGCGCGGCGGATGCAAAACACCGTGCATCGCACCATGCAAAAACCGCGATTTCACCGTGAAAACACCGTGTTTTGACCGTGAAAACAACGGTTTTTTGCGATTCCGCGTAATCACGGTGATTTAAAGGACTTGGCCGTATTGCGCCGCGAATGCGCCCGCACTAAGCGTGTAAATACCTAGTTCTAGAGGACTTGCGCGATTGTCACCGTGCTTCACGGTGGATCTGTGGCAAACAAAGGACTTATATGAATTTCACGCGCATTTTGACGCACATTAACATGCGTCACCGTGCGTCACGGTGGATCTGTTGCAATGATAGGACTTACGAACATTAAAACGCCACATTAACATGCGTCACCGTGCGTCACGGTGGATCTGTTGCAATCAAAGAACTTATCCACATTAACAGACACATTTTTGCGCGCGCACCGTGCGTCACCGTGTATCTATGGTGTTCTAAAGGACTTATTGGAGATTCACCGTGCCTCGCGAATAACCGTCCGCAACGCCGATTTTGACGCTGTTTTTCGCCTCATTCGGCGGTCGTGTTTTCCCAGCGCGAGCGCCACCACAGCCGCAGCAGGGTTCGAAAAATGATCCGGCTGGCATGCAGGCTGGCGCGCAGGTTGCCCGAGATCTTGTTGACCCCGCCGGCGCGGCGGCGGTACGAGACCGGCGCCTCCAGCACCCTCAGGCCGGCCTGCACCGCGCGCAACTGCATCTCGATGGTCCAGCCGTAGCTGCGGTCGCGCATCCGCAGCCGTTCGAGGGCCTCGCGGCGGATCGCGCGGAAGCCCCCCAGGTCGGTGAAACGATGACCGTAGAGGATTCGGATGACGATCGTTGCGAGCCGGTTGCCGATGACCTGGTGGGGCAGCAGCGCCCCCGGCTCGGCCGCGCCCAGCGTGCGCGATCCGAGCACCAGGTCGGCCTCGCCGCGTTCGATCGGCGCGATCAGCGACCGCGCCTCGGCCGGATCCTCGCTCAGATCGGCCTGCATAAACACCACCACCTCGATCCCGGCCGGCAGCGCTGCCAGGGCCTTCAGGCAGGCCGCGCCGTAGCCGCGTTCGGGCTCGCTGACCACCGTTGCTCCGGCCTCGCGCGCCACCTCCGCGGTGCGGTCCGTGGAGCCATTGTCGGCCACGATGACGATCTGGAACAGCCCCGCCGGAACGGCGCGCAGCGTGCGCGTGAGCACTGGCTCCTCGTTGAGCGCGGGGATGATGAGAGCAGCCTGGATCATACTAACGGCCGGCGGCGGGCGCGGCGGCCACGCTTCCAGTGTCGCCCGAAAGCGTGCTTCAATCATGACAGGCGCAATGAGTTCCTTGGCCTGGAAACGAACGCTGCGGTGGGCCGGCGAGTTCCTGATCGCCGTGGCCCTGGCGGCGGTGATCGTATTGTTCGTCTACCAACCGGTGCGAGTCGAGGGCAGCAGCATGATGCCCGCGCTGGTGGACAACGAGCGCTTGTTCATCAACAAATTCCTGTACCGGATGGGCGTCGGCGAGGTGCAGCGCGGCGACCTGGTGGTGTTCCCATCCCCGAACGACCCGGCGAAGAGCTACCTCAAGAGAATCATAGGCATACCAGGCGACACGGTGGAGCTGCGCGGAGGCCTGGTGTGGCTCAACGGCCGGCCGCTCGAGGAGCCGTACGTGCCCGCGGACTATCGCGACCAGTCGAACCTGGCACCGGTGCGCGTTCCCCCCGGCCATTACTTTGTGATGGGCGACCATCGCAGCGCCTCGAACGACAGCCGCGTGTGGGGACCGGTGCCGGGCGCCGCGATCTACGGCAAAGCCGTGTTCGCCTACTGGCCGCCGGAACGGATGGGAACGCTCAAGTAGCCGCGGCCGTTCATCTCCGCCGGAAGAGCAACGATAACAAGGAAAAGAGGACGCTCAGCAGGAGGCAGGTCCCGAGCGGGAAATAGAAGACAACGTGCTTGCCGCGCCACACGAAATCGCCGGGCAGGCTGCCAGGCCGGAAAGGCAGACGCGGCTCGAAGGTGAGGAACAACCCGACCGCCAGCAGCAGGCCGCCGCAGATCATCAGACTCCGGCCAAGCGAGGGCATGATGCGCTCCCATTATCGCTCTTCGGGGCTGGCCTGCATGTTTCATCGTCAATCCGCCATGCCGCGCGGAAAGAAACAGATGAAGAGCGAGACGGGCGTGTCGAGAAGATGAGAACAAGTTGTGCCGCCCACGTTTTATGCACAAAAAACTCACATTGATGGTCTCCTAACCAACTGAAAACAAACCAAATAGAATCTATGGAAAAACGTCATTCAATCGCAAAAAGACTTTGACTCGCGCGGCGAAATAGCGCATGCTGAATTCGGTTCCAAGAGGTTCACGGAATCAGCGAGCCAAGCGGAACGATGCAGATCCTGGATCGATGATCCGTTAGCGGGTAGCACACAAGCAGGAAGCTAGCGGGGAGAGAAGGGAAAACGGTCGTGACTGCAGGGTAAGCTTCCGGAGCGCTCAGCCGGCCGGGCACTTTGATCCCGAGGGGCGAAAATCCCGGAGGGGAGTGACGGTTGGATTGAAGGCGTTTCGGGACGGTCGAGGCAAGCAAGGCAACGGGTCCTGATCGTAGATCTACCCCGAAGCGGAAACGCGGAGGGGAGGGAGAAAGGGGCGGACCGGGCCGGGCGGGCCGAGGCCGGGGAAGCGAAGATTGAGGGCGGGAGCTTCGATCCCTCTAAGGCGGTCCGGCGACGGATGCGGTCTCCGAGGGGGAGCGAAAGTCCCAATCGAGTTTCCGGGTTCGCGCGGCTGGAAGCGCAGCCTGTGCCGAGCATTGAAGTGCAGCGTGCAAATCACGCGGCGCGGAGCAGAGCACAATGAGGCGCGGAAGGCAGTGCGCCACGCTCAGGCCGAGCATGCCGGCTGGAGAGCAAGCTGTGAACGCGGGTCACTTGGAACCATAATTTTTTGGCGCGGGCTGCGCAAGCGACCCGCGCCTGTTGCTTTTTCGGGATGGCGGTTGGGCATAGGCGCGGATGGACTCGCGCGAGCGGCGTGGGGACCGCTTGCTGCGATCGCGGCCCTGAAACGGCTGGCTCGGGAAAACGGCTCGGAAGCGACGATGGGAAGTCCGCGTTGCGCCGAAGGGTCAAACCGCGCTGCCGTTGGCGTCCCGCGCCTGCTCCCGCTCGGCCGGCCGGGCGTATTTTGCTTTCCGGCCAAGGAAACTCACGAAGTTGCAGCGGCAGGCTTCGCAGCGCCAGCGATTGGCGCCAAACGACATCCGGATCCTCATCCCGAGCGGCGCGCGATAGTGATGGCGGTCCCAGGTGCTGAGATCCTGGCGCAGGCAGCGCGGGCATTGGGCGTAGAACATGGCACTGAGGCCCGGCCCGTGGACAGTGAAGCGCGTGGAGCACTCTCCACAGCGGGCCGGGAAGCTGCCATTGAGCAGCCGCCAGTAGTCGCCCAACGTGCGCAGCCGCCCGACGCGGACACGCGTCGAGCCACAATACGGACACTTCTGAGCATGACGCATAGCATTCAGCAGCCGAACGGCTGGCAGCAGGCCGCGCGGACGAGCAGAACCGCAAGCACGGCTCCCGCGACCTGCATTAAGAGTATATGACGATGAGGCCGGGTCTGGAGCCGGTCGCAGTAATACTCCGGCAAGGAATCCAAGGGAGCGCCTGTGCGGTCGGAGGGTCGTGCAACGTGGAGCCAAGACCCTGAGACTCTCGACCCGGCAGAGGTGTACCGGGCTCGGGCGAGGGCGCGCGGCGAGAGCCGCCGAACCGCCAATTCTGGCGATCTGCTCAAAAATAGCATTTTAGAGTCAGATATTTACAAGCATAAGCCGCCAAGTTTTGGCGGTTTGGGCTGATGCGGCGGCCTGAATCAGGAGATGGTTCCGACGCATTTGGCGCGGCGGGGAGCGCGCTCGACGTAGGACTTTTCCCAGGCGCTGAAGGCTACTTTCATGACCGTGCGGACGCGGTGTTCGGTGCGGATGGAGAGGCCATCCACTTCGCGGACGCCCAACAGGTCGCGGGTCGAGGAGGTGATGAACAGCTCGTCCGCGGCTTCGAGATCGGGCAGCGTGAGCGGGCGTTCGACGAATTTGATCCCCGGAACGCGGATGTTATCCAGCAGCAACTCGCGGGTGACGCCCGGCAGGCAGCCCGAAGTGAGCGGCGGCGTGGCCACGGTGTCGCCGAAGACGGCAAAGAAATTGGCCGAGGTGCACTCGCTGACCTCGCCGCGCTCGTTGAGCAGCAGCGCTTCATCGAAGCCGGCGCGATGCGCGTCTTCATACCACACCAGGTTCGTGGCCCAGGAGAGGATCTTCGTGCCGGCGTAGGGACCGGCGGCAAAGCGGGCGTTGGGAATAATCATCAATCGGGCGTCCCGGCCCCAGTCGTGGCGGTCGACGGTGAAGGCAAACAGATCGACGTCCAGACGGGCGGCCGGACCCTCGAACACGGTGCCCCGATTGCGCACCACGGAGACGCGCAGGGTGGCGTTGAGCGCGCGATTGGCTTCGACGAGCGTCAGCAACATCTCTTCCAGCTCGGCGGGTTTCCAGGGAAAAGGGACGCGCAACAGGTCGGCGTCGCGGTGCATGCGGGCCCAGTGGTGGTCGAAGGCAAACAGCACGCCGTCCACGACTTTGATGGTGGAAAAGACACCCCATCCGTTGAGCAGCCCGACCTGGCCGGGCGACAGAAAGAGATCGGTGGAGGGACGGACGTGGCCGTTGTGCAGCAGCAGCGGATGGATCACATCTTCAGTCTATCTGCGCTGGCCTTGGGGCAGCGTCGCCGGCCGTTGCTTTTCGCGGGGAACCGAGCGCCGGTTGGGGCAGCACATGAGAGGGGAACATGCCAAAATTTGGCACGTTTTTAACGGTAACTCGTTGATTCCTGGTTGAAAAAGTGCCAAATTTTGGCACTTTTTCTTTTCGGGATTGGAAGCAAAGAGACGTCAGTCTCCTGTTTCGCGTGCCTGTTGCGGCTCACGCCGGACGGCGCAGCGGTCGCTTGACGGCGTACTCCACAGACATCGGGTTGGCCATCTTTTTTGCCGCGTCGAGGATTTCTAGCGCGACCACGTTGCCGCTCAGATCGTAGTCCAGGACCAGGCCGGGCTTCTCTTCGTCGCTCTCGGCGATCTTCTCGTCGCTGAGCAACACGCTCAGAACGTCGACTTCCGGGTCGTATACGACTTTCATTCGGCCCGCCGGCATTTCAGGGCCTTGAACAAGGCCTCGGGTGTAGCGAAGCGCTCTCCTTCGCCTCTGTCGGCCGCTTGCATGGCTTGGATGGTTGTGGCGTTGGGGACCCGCACATCAAAAGGGAGTGCCTTTTCCGCTGCCAC
>JBEKHU010000166.1:0-6728 GCA_050012115.1 Bryobacteraceae bacterium
TAGAAGCTGCCGCCGCCGTGGCCCAAGTCGAAGATGATGCCGCGCTTGCGGCCGGCGACCATTGCCGGGTTTAACGTGCCGTCGGCCAGCAGCTCGTCGCGGTGGCCGGAGTAGCAGTGGGTGTAGATGTCGCCCGGGCGCAGCTTTTCGAGGAACAGCCGCTGGATGTTGCGCTGAGGATCGTCGAGCCAGCCGAAATCGACCATGACGGGCATGTGGACCAACTCGCCCGCCTTCACCGCGGCTTCCACCGACGGCCAGCCCGGGCCGTAGTAGTGCGCCGTCTTAAAGCCGACGACGATGCCGGGGTTCTGCCGGGCCACCTCGGCGGCGCTTTCTGGTTGCATCTCGGCCGGGTCGGTCTCCGGCCAGTCGCCCATGCCAGGGCCGTAGATGTTGACGAAGGCCAGCACGCGCGTCTGCGCGCGGTCGATGACGCGCTGGCGAAAGTCGGCGAAGTTGCGCCAGCCGGCGGTGCCCGCATCGACCATGGTGGTGACGCCGGAGCGGAACGAGAAGGCGTCGGGCGGGACGCCGAGATCGGAATACGCGCCTTTTCCGCCTTTGCCGGGGTAGAGGTGGACGTGGATGTCGATCAGCCCGGGGACTACCACGAGACCCGCGGCGTCGATGACCCGCTTGGCCTCGGCGACGGGAATCGACGGCGCGACACGGGCGATCTTACCGCCGGCGAGGGCCACGTCGGCGACGGCGTCGAGTCCGTTCTTAGGGTCGATCACGCGACCGCCGCGGATCAGCAGATCGTACGGTTGGGCGTGCGCCAGCAGCGTGCAACCGGCCACCATCAGGAGCTTCCACAGCATACGCTGCATCGTAGCAGGACGGGCCGGAGGGCGCACGGCGCGGGGGCGGGCGGGGTGCCGTTCGAGGTAGTCTTGCAGATGGGGGCGCGGCGCCTTGCCGTGGTTGGGGGCCTGCGGACAGGACGAAATGAACTGCAGGCGATACGTGACGGCTCACGTATTTGACAATTCCTGACCGCTCACGTATAAGTGAAAGCATGGACGCAAAGGAAAAGAATCCAGCCGCCGTTGCTCTGGGACGCAAAGGCGGCAAAAGGGGTGGTCCGGCCCGAGCCGCGAAGCTCACACCCGAGCAACGCAGCGCAAGCGCCCGAAACGCAGTGCAGGTACGTTGGGCGAGGAAAGCAAAAGAGGGCAACGACTCTATGGCCGTTCAGAGTGGAAACACGGGCAGTAAGAACGCCGGTGAATTGCGCAGGGAGACGAGTGAAACTATTCCCGCTACCGCTGTTTTAGACACTTCCAAGAAGGCTCTGCACTTGTGTTTGAAGCAGATCAAAGAAGCCAAGAGCGAAAGTGAACTCCAGCGCCTGACCGGAGAACTGCAGAGGATCGTGTTCCACAGACAGTATCGGAATGCCTAAAATCAGGAAACCGCCGCCGCCTTACTTCATGCGGCATCTGGTTGACCGTTTTCGTGAAGGCAGGCTTTCAGTTTCCGATTTTGAGGCTTTGAAGGATTGGCTGGACTCCGATCCCGATGTGCCGCCGGGAGAGTGGTACAAGAGATTCCCGAAGTTTACACTGGCTGGTGAAGGCGAAGTGCCTAAGACGTTTCTCGCGTCGGGCATGGTCCCACATGGCGCCGAAGTCAAGTGAGGGCGAATGAGAGAAAGGCAGTTCAGGCACGTTGGGCGTTCGCCAGCAGCATGCAACCCGCCAGCGCCAGGAGCTTCCACAGCATACGCTGCATCCTACCAGGAGCGGCGGGGTTCGGCACGCGGGGAGGGCGGCCGGTGATTCTTCCGAGAACGCCGTTTGGCGGGGACAATCCACGGATGCGCTCGTCTGGACCACTTGTGCGGTTAGGGCGTTTCCCGCTCATGTGGATTACTTCTGGATGCGCCGTCATCCAGGACTAACCGCCGGCGCGTGGCAGCACGAGTCCATTCTAGGGCATGCCGACCAACCAATTGAAACGTCCAGCGCCCCGGCCTGACAGTGAACTCGGATCCTATTGAAGCAAGCGATCGCGACGCCCGCGGATGGCGAGTAGCGCGGCTTGCCTGATCCGCTCATTCTCGGAATGACCCAGGCGCGCAATTAACTCGCGGATACGCGGAATGCCGACCAGTTGTTGAAACATCGCCGCATACTTGCTCTCCGCTGGTTCAAGTCTGAAATCTCTGGAGTTTGGCAAGGTGCCTTCCTCCCAACAACACGAGTGCAGAAAGTACATCGGCCTTGTCTGCCGAGTCAAGCACGCCGGCTCATTTCTTTTCGGTATTCCCTGCTGGGACAATACCGATCTAGAAGCTAGGGGAAACGCATTCGTTATGAACGGCCTCGCCTTTGTCGTTTTCCGTTCGAACGAATCGAGGACTGTGGCTGCCTACGGCAAGGTACTCCTCCGCCACATTGCAGCCGTTGATAAAGCGAACAAGGTGCAGGACGATTACGTCGCTCGCGAGTAATCACGGTCCCATAGTCTCGCGTCGCGCCATGCAACCGGGACGCTACGCTTTATTCAGCACAAGCTCGCGCACTTCGTTGTCGCCCTTGTAACGCATGCGGTACTTATAGTTGCCTGATGCGCATTTCGCGGTGTTCCATGCCGCCATGTGGTACCCTCGCTCACAGATTGCATTTGAGATAACTTCCAGGTTTCTGTCGCTCTGGTCAAGGATCTCTACGAGCACCCATCCGGTTTCTGGGACGCTGAACTCGATAGCCAATTGCGGATTGCTCGCGTTAGGATAGTGCTGATTGAGCACACGCGTGGTCGGCTTTGCGGGAATGCTGAGTTTCTTCTCGCTCACCTTGGCGTAGTCGAACGGCTCGTTGCAGAGATGCCACAGCGGCTCTTTCGTGCGCTGGTGGAGATAGAATGATCTCAACGGAGTGCGTGTGAAACTTGTCAGCGGACGGCGGACGGCTACACCATCCTGCCACTCATACACAGGAATATTCATCGGATTCATCACGTCGAGCTTGCCACGCTCCATCGCAATGTGGAACAACCCGAAATTCCCGGGTTCATGACCACCGAGCCAATGGCCCACCATATCGACGAGGTAGGGGCTTTTGCCGAAGATGACGACGTTCGTCATGTAGTCCCAGGCTCTCCCACCGTAGTTGTTCTCGTTGCCGAAGGGATTCGGCCCATTGTTGAAGTCGCCATCATGGCCGTAGATACCCTCGATAATATGAAGCCCCATTGGGGACGCCGCATGATTGTCGATGGTCCGATGCGCCCACAATTCCATACATAGGGCAGTGTAATAATACGCATCATTGTAATTAGGATCGTTCCGCGGCACATCTGGCGTATCCCATCGCGGAATAGTGCCGGTGTGCCGCTTGAAGTTCGCATCCACGACTTCATGAACCTTTGAGTGGATACATTCCTTCTGAATCAGCTTCTCGATCTTTTGCAGAGAATCAATATCGGGCCACTGGCCACAGTATCGCTGAAAAGGCGAAGGATGAGCGCCCTGCCAGTTCTTAGAGGCGAGGGTCAAACCCATTTCGTGAGCCTTGAATTTCGCTATATTAAGGTTCCATGAATTCGGCGCATTGAAGGGCCACAGGTACGGGAGCTGTGGATTCACCACGCCGCCGGGAACCTCTTTCCAGACAAATGCGCCGGCATCATCCGCATCTTCGCGTGTTTCAATGGTGTCTTTTGCCGCCACGACCGTTGCACCCACCCGCTGGCCCATGGCGACGTATCCACGGGGTTCGATTACGCCGGCTCCATTGGCATCGCGCGTGTGCATTCTGGTGCCTGCGAGACCCAGTTCCTTCAATGATTCGAACAGACCCTCGACGAAGAACACGTCCGTGGCAATGCCCATCGTGTCCTCAAGGGTGAGCCCTCTTTCTTTATCGACTGCCTGGTGAGCGGTGAGATTCGGCTTGGCCGCAATGTTGTGAGTCACCGGAATGCCGGTATTGTCCATGGGAACGAATACCGACCGTCCAAGATCGAGTCCGACGCGCTTGCACGCAGCAGAATTGGTCTTGTAGTCCACATGCGTCCGCAGGATAAAGACCGCTTCGGGGTGCAGTTCCACAAACGGATGCACGCCAAAATACCCGGATGGTTTCGACCCAGCCGCAATAATGGAAACCGGAGCGAGGAAGCTTCCGCCGCCATACAGCAACGACGAAGACGTAAGAAAATCCCTTCGACTGAACATCTGGCCCTTCCTTTCCAATGCTACGAATCTCAGAGATCCAGAGTATTTTCACTGGAATTGTATCGCGGGGGGAAACGTGGGGCAATCCTGGAACACAGGCGTCAATCTGCAAGCCGATCTCACGCGCGACACGGAGAAGTGGCCGAGACGGATTCTGGACGGTTGGTCGGCCATCCGGAAGTAATCCGCTTGGACGTAACGTCGGCAACCCGTAGAAGTGATCGTCTGCGCAGAGGAACTGGCGGGAATTCCGTAAAATGGACTCGGGCAAGGTCGCGCAGGGCACCCCGCGGCCCGGAGGGAGGGCAGGACCACATGAAGGAACCATGGCAGTGGCAGGAAGAGGATATTCAGACCCTTGTTCAGGAGCAGCGGAAAGAGAGCCTAGCGCTCGAATACAAAAGGTCGGATGCGCTCGCGAAAACCGAGAACAACAAAAAGGAGATCTCTAAGGACGTTTCCGCCATGGCTAATTCCGCCGGGGGGACCATCATTTACGGAATCGACGAGCAAAAGAAGTCCAATGGCCAGATCCAACTCGATGGTGGCGTGGCCCCCCAAGAGATCTCGACAGAGTGGCTGGAGCAGGTGATCGACTCGAACGTTCACCGGAGAATCGCCAACCTCAGAGTCCATTCGGTGAAGATGGGCTCCACCGGAAAGTGCGTGTACGTCGTCTGGATTCCCCAAAGCAACTGGGCTCCGCACATAGCCGCGGATCATCGGTATTACAAAAGGCTGGGAACCACTACAGCAATGATGGAGGAGTACGAGGTCCGGGATGTAGGCCACCGATCAGACTCTCCAGACCTGCATCTCGATCTCGACGTTAAGCAAGGTGGTGGAGGAGTATACTTTCAACCCCGTATCAGCAATCACTCCTCGGAGCCGGTTCTATACGCAACCTTCAGATTGTACGTTCAGGGCCCCCCGTACTTGCAGGGCAATGTGGATTGGACGAGGATCGCCAACGTCGAGATGATCTGGAACGATAGCGAGAGGATTTCTTTCCAAGTCGTTAGACACTCATGGTCCGTCCACCAGCGCCATGCAATCCTTGAGGGTGAGGAGTATCCCCTGGGCCAGGTCTTCGTGGATTTCAAGATTGATCCCAAGGTCCCGGGCATACCCAGGGGTTGCAAGATCGGTTGGGAGCTCCGGACACCGAAGGCGGCTCCTAAACTCTGTGGGCTCTGGTTGTGGGTAGTGGGACCTACGGCAAGCATTGACGGGCAAATCTATCACCTGACGCCGCCTTGATTTCCGCACGCGTCACCCAACTGGTCGAGGGAGTGCGACACCGGTGCACTTGGCCACATAGTCGGAATTCCGGACAAGTGGTCAGAACGGCAAACGGCGTTTCCGGACCCCCACCAAAGCTCTACGTCTTGACTTCGCTCGGGTTCCCGCTTTACCTGCGGTTTCAGTGGCGCTGGCGCGGGCCGCAGCCGGCAGTGGCACGGCATGGATTAGAGGACGACCGGCGGGCGCTGTCACCGAGGCGTCGTCGAACCGCATCGACAGGTTTGCAAACCTTTTGATACGCTTAAAGTTCCCTGATCCAAGATGCGTAAAGTCTCACTCAGCGAGTCGCTCCGGGTTATCCAGCAGGGCAGCTTCAACTGGTTTGCAGGCCGCCCGGTGGTGGTTTCCTTCGAGGTCACCGATTCGTGCAACTGCCACTGCCGGCATTGCGACCACGGCGGTCCGCGGGACGAGACAAGCCAGCTCAAGGCGGAACAGTACGGCGAGTACATGGAGGTGCTGAAGCCGGTCGTGGTGCAGATTTCCGGGGGCGAGCCGCTGCTGAGGGACGACGTCGTCGAAATCGTCCGCACCATCAAGCAGCCGAACGGCCTGCCGTACATCATCCTGGTTTCGAACTGGGCGCTGATGACGCCCGAGCGCTACGTCGCCCTGCACCACGCCGGCGTGACGCAGTTTTCGGTCAGCCTGGATTTCCCCGACCGGCGGCACGACGAATTCCGCCGCCACCCGGGTCTGTTCGACCAGCTCGCCGATATGGTGCCGCGCTGCGCCAGTTACGGCTTCGACGACATCGTTCTCAACAACTGCATCCACAGCGAAAACGTCGGCGAGATCAACCGCGTTGCCGACAAAGCACAGGAGTGGGGCGTCAACATCGCCTACAGCGCCTACTCGCCGCGGCGCACGGGCTGCCAGGAGCTGTGCGTGACGCGGCCGGCGGACATCGAAACCCTGCGCCGGGAGATCGCCGGGATCAAGGCGCGGCAGGACTCGCGGCACACGATCGTCACGCCCAACAGCACGCTCGACCAGACGCAGGAGTACTTCGAAACGGGGAGCGCGCCGGGCTGCAAGGCCGGGCTGCGGTTCCTGGTGGTGACCGCCGACGGCAAGCTGCAGCCGTGCTCGATGCATTTCAAACGCTACGAACTGCACGAGCAGGAGCGGATGGTGCGCGAGTTCACGGAGCACAACCACTGCGACGAATGCTACGTCGCGATCCGCTCGAACCTCGACAAGACGTTCCCGCAGATCCTGGGCGAGAACGTGGCGC
>JBEKHU010000167.1:0-6697 GCA_050012115.1 Bryobacteraceae bacterium
CCGCGAACAGGCGCAGCCCCCGGCGCACCAGCAGGCTTCGTCCCCACGCCCGCAGGCGCAGCCGCCACGCCAACCCCCACCGCCGCCAAAGAAGGAAGAGAAGAAAACCGAAGACAAGAAACAGTAACTCGACCCGCAGGTCGGCCGGTAGCACGAGCGCAACCGGCCTGCCGGGCACATCGAACCCACTAATCTCGTCTCAAAGCTGGTCGTCGTTGCCTGGAAGCGGTGCACGGCCTGCTTGAGAAGCCACCGATCTGCGCGGGAGGCGTTGCGGCAGTACAAGAGATTGTGGCTAAGCGTGTTCAGGTCTCTCAATAGACTGTTTCCGGATGACGAGCTGATTCTGCTGATGCAGTCCCGGTGCTGGCGGGAGGAGCCCGCCCTGATCGTGGGGGTTGCCATTTGTCACTATTTGGAGGGTGGGAAGGGAATGTCACACCGGTACCCACCCAGCGTCAACCCGGGGCGGGTCAACCCTGGGTTGTATTACGCTGCCCCATTGGGGCAGGTTCTGGCATGGGGCGGCCGAGATGAGGGACGGCAAAACCAGGACGCACGCCCAATCTGCAAAGGGACTTTCACCCCCGATGTGTCGAACAGGCACGGTGCACGAGGAAGGGGGGCGCGAGCGCGCCCCGCCGACAAATTCACAGTTAATTGGCTGTGGCCTCCGCCACCGCCGCCGTTCGAGTGGGAGGAGACACTGCCTCCGCCATCGCGATAGCCGCCGCCACCGCCGTGGGCCGGGTAGCTGGGGCGATAGCTCGACGTGGCGCGGCCGGACGCCAGTCTCCGTCAACCGGACGGGAAACGCGCTACTC
This sequence comes from Bryobacteraceae bacterium, assembly GCA_050012115.1. GTDB lineage: Bacteria > Acidobacteriota > Terriglobia > Bryobacterales > Bryobacteraceae > CAIVVT01. The sequence continues at coordinate 825 of JBEKHU010000167.1, forward strand.
ACAGAAGTGCCTGATTGACGGCACCCCTGAACTCGCTCAATTTCGGGATCGTCGGCCGCTCGCAAGCCAACTTTGGCCTACCCCGCGCGTCGCGCGTCCGATACTTCCTCCTCTTGCAGGAATCGCTTCACCCGTCCCAGGAACACGCCGGTCGGCTCCCTCCCCCCCTGCTGCTCCCACAGCGCCAACGTCCTGGGGTCAACCCGGAGCTCCAGCGCCGCCTCTTTTTGCGAGAGGCCCTGGTCATGTGATGCCGAACGAGCCGCCCGCTCCAGCCGCTCGCACGCAGAGTGGAACAACCGGAACAGGTTCTCCACAACCTCCTACAGGAAAAAGTCTTTGTGTTGGGGGTTGTGTGCTGGCAGTTCCAGTTGTTCCACAAGCCAAGGCACGCCTAGGTCCGGCCAGCAAGTTCGTTTACGCGGCGTGCGGCGCTGGCGCTTTGTTTGCTCGACGTGAAGTACACGCCCGTGGTGCGCGGGGTTTGCGGCGGCAGGCACGACGGCTGGAGTCCGGCGGACCTGCGCTGCGGAGAGCAGGCGGTGTCGGAGGCGTTCCGGCGCGGGATTGTGGACGTCGAGTAGGCGGCCGCTGCCTCGGATGGCTGAGGTGAGCCGCGAGCGGTGGTATTCAGCCAGTCCCTTCCGGGGGCGCTCGCAGGAAGTCCCTTGGTTTCAACGGCTGGGGATTGGAATCTCGAATGCACTACTTCTTGCGCAGGTTGACTTTGGAGGCAGTAATGACTCGAACATTGCAGATCCTCTCTCTTTGCACGGCCCTGATGTTGGCAGGCGCGACGGTCGCCTCGGCCCAGCGCGGGGAGCGAGGGGGCGCCGGCTCCGGACGGTCCTATTCGGGTGGTGGTGGCCACTCCAGCGGTGGACGCAGCTACTCGGGTGGAAACCGCGGCTACTCCGGACGCAGCTATTCCGGCGGCGGACGTGCCTACTCCGGTGGAGGCAACTCCTACAGCAGGGGACGCGGCTACTCTAGTGGAGGCAGCTCCTACAGCACCGGACGTGGCTACTCTAGTGGAGGCAACTCCTACGGTACCGGACGCGGCTACTCTAATGGAGGCAACTCCTACGGCGGCGGTCGCGGATACTCTAGTGGAGGCAGCTCCTACGGCACCGGACGCGGCTACTCTAATGGAGGCAACTCCTACGGCGGCGGTCGCGGATACAGCAACGGCCGCTTCTACGCGGGCCGTGGTTACTACTACGGCGGGCGCTTCTGGGCTCGTCCGTACTATGGCTACGGAATTGGAATCCCGTTCGGCTGGGGCTACTACACCGACGCCGGATGCGGCTACTACGACGGATGGGGTTACTGGCATCCGGCTCCGTGTTACGCCGACAACAACTACTACTACGGGCGCTAGCCCGCATGCCTGTCGACACGAAACGGACAGGTCCGTATTCCTCGCCGCCCCGGGGTCACAAAGCGCTCCTCGGGGCGGACCCTTTTGTACACGTCCCCAAGAGCACTTCAGCGGTTGCAGGTTCCCGCTGGTAATGGCACCCTGCACCTCAACCCCGGCTGCCTGGCCTTCGAGGACGCCGTCCACGGCTCTTAACTGGCACGAAGACGGACCAAGTGGCGAATTCGGCCAGAAAGTGGGACATGTCCCGGCTTTGTCCCCCTTCGAAGGGAAAGAAGTGAACTTCTGAAAGGTCTTACGACCCCTCCAGAACGGAGGGGTCGAGACCGAACAAAGCAAACGAACACACCCGAACGAGAACGGTAACGTTGGTGGACTTCCGCCCAGCTCGACCCGCGCTCGTGCGGAATAGCCGGTCGCCTTGCACCGCGAGCTGGCGGTGGGGTATTTTCCGTAAACGCCGTTTTCCGACCACTAGCACAGTCTCCGCGTGGCCCTTGAACCCAGGTTTCCTGTGAATTACCCTTTGCGCCGCCCGCCCGGCCGCCGCCGATCGAGTCCGAGTTCACACGATACCACTGCGCGCGGCGAGGACGAATGCGGTCTTCCAGGCGGCTGCGGAGGATCCTCGCCGCCCGATCCCGGTCATCTCCACACTGCGACAGGCGCCGGGCAATAGAATGGGGATGCCGAGCCGGGGTCGCCGCCATTCCGGACCATATGGACGCGGGTCCCGGCCGCTTCTAATCAGGACGTGGGAAAGGAGCATCATGCTGGGCAGAAGAGAGTTCTTGGCGGGCACGGCGGCGCTGGCGACATCCGACGCAGCGGCCGCGGAGCGGAACCTGCGCTTGCGCGTCTTCGACGCCTCGGGTGCGCCGGCGGCGGAGAAGCTGGCGAATTCGCTGATGCTGATCGACGCCACGGGCAGACCCTGCGAGCTGCTGCCGCGCGCAGGCGCGGGCGGACTCATCGAAATCGGCGTGCCCGACGGGCAGTTCGAGATCGTGATGCCGCTGCCCGTGCGCGAGTTCGGGCAGGTCTATCTGTTCGCCGACAATGGCGGCCCGCTCTACACGGCAGCCGCGGCCCAGGGCGAGCTGCTGCTGAACCACGAATTCGCCCGCAGCCGCGCGGCCTACGTGCGCCGGTATGTCGAGGCCGGACGCAAGGAGGGCATCGTTTTCGATGCCGCCGTGACGGGCCGCCTGGAACGCGGCGAGTTCCACCTGCAGGCCGCCGCCGGCGCGCAAGAACCGGCCGTCAAAGTGCGTCTCTCCAACGCCTCGCTCGCGGAGACCATGTGGGCCGGCGAGAACGCGGCGCTGCAGCGGGCGCGACACCGGATCGCGCGGCGCGGCGTCCGGCAGGGCTTCCTGTTCGGCTGCAATGCCTTCGGGTTCGCCGGCTCGGAGAACTACGCGCGCCGCTACAGCGAGCTGTTCAACTTCGCCACCCTGCCGTTCTACCGCAAGGCCGCGGAGAAGACCGAGGGCTCGATCGACAACTCGATCGTCGATTCGCTGCTCGCGAAGATGGCCGGCAGCCCGCTGATGCTGAAGGGGCATCCGCTGATCTGGATGCACCAGGCCGGGATTCCTGAGTTTTTGAAATCGAAATCGTACGACCAGCAGAAGGAGAGCTGCCGGCGCTACATCCTCGAGCGCGTGGGCCGCTATCGCACCCGCATCCACGCCTGGGACGTGATCAACGAAGCGCACGACTGGGCCAACGACCTGCACCTCAATCCCGAGCAGCTCGTCGAGATGACTCGCCTGGGCGCCACGACCGCCCGCGAAGCCGACCCGACGGCCTTCCGCGTGGTCAACCACTGCTGCATCGGCGGCGAAAATGTCGTCCGCCGCCGTAGTTACTCGGGCCCACTGGGGCGGCGCGCGCTCTCGCCCTACGAGTACCTGGAGGCGGTGGAAACGGCGCGCGTGCCCTACGAAGCCATCGGCATCCAGGCTTATTACGACGAGCTGAACCGCGACATGCTGGAGATCGAGCGGCTGCTGAAGCGCTTCTACCGCTTCGGCAAGCCGATCCACATCACCGAGCAGGGCATACCCTCCTCCAACGAGCCCACGCTTGGCAACGAGGTGGAGTTCCCCTCCCCGAACGTCTGGCACGGGACGGCGTGGAACGAACAGATTCAGGCCGACTGGGTGGAGCAGTTCTACACCCTGTGCTACAGCCAGCCCGAGATCGACGCGCTGAGCTGGTGGGACTTCCAGGACCCGGCGTTCATCCCGCACGGCGGGTTGCTGCACAAGGACGGCACGCCGAAACAGGCTTACACCCGGCTGAAGGCGCTCTTCGCCCAATGGCGAGCGATGGCGTGAGCCGGACCACGGCGGCTGCGCAGAATCAGCGCGGGATGACTACTTGCAGTCTCCGTTTTCGGATCTAACTGAAAGAAGATATCTCATTTCGACGCTGGACTACTGAGTGGTGATTCAGCCTCGCCGCGGACGCGAGCAGGCGATCTGCGGAAGGTCCCGGTAGTGGCGTTGAACCCGGTGGGAGTAGGCGGGTTTCCGGTAACGCCGTTTATCGACCACTGGCGCAGTTTCTGAATGCGCCGTGATCCGACCGGAGCTGCGCTAGGCAACTTCCTAGATCGCGACTTCTTGGGCTTTTGATGGTGGGAAGGGGATGTATCGACAGGAATCTACCGGGCGGAATCTGCGGAGCCCTAGATGTGGGCGTAAGCGAACTCGCGACGTCCAGCTTGGGGAAATGACCCTAGATCGTGTATTGAGCGACGTGGTGTTTCGTGAGGAGCACTGGGGTGCACTGTGTTTCACCAGTTTCCGCGAAATGAACGCGAATGGAGTCACAACGGAGGCACGGTGGACGCGACCTAATTCAACAGCGATTTCTGCCCTGACGCCCTGATCAGCGCAGTTCCACCTCACGAACCGCCGCTTAGGTAATTGGGAACGCTCAGTGAAGGTGACCGACGATTCGATCCGCGAAGTTGATTGCGCGCGACTCAGATTAACCGTGCGATTCAAAGGGGCATGCCGCGTCCCCGATGCCCACATTGCAGGAACCGCACTCCATCACGCCAGCTGCGGCGCTAATCCCGCCGAAATGCGAGAATCCTCAAGATCAGTGCATGCCAGACCTGAAAATCTCGAATACTATTGAGACGTAGAACTCGGGTCCGCATTCGGACTCCATTGCGGGTGCGACCCAAGACGGAAAGGGGAGCTATGGAGAATGACACCAAGAGCGGGCATACAACACCATCGGCCGGTTTCAGCCGGCGCGGTTTTCTCGGCACGGTCGGCGACGGCGTCATCGGAATTGCAGCGGTGGCAACTGTTCCTGCCGCGCCAATGCCCCAGGCGGACGCCGCCGAAGGCCTGAAGATCAGCATCACCGTCAACGAACAATCCCACCGCCTGCGCGTTGAGCCGCGCCAGACACTCCTGGAGGTCCTGCGCGATACGCTCGGACTCGCCGGCACCAAGCCCGGCTGCGAACGCGGCGAGTGTGGTGCGTGCACCGTTCTCATCGACGGTGTGCCACGCTACTCCTGCCTGACCCTGGCCGTGGAAGCGGAAGGCCACTCGATCACCACCATTGAAGGACTGAGCGGAGCGAAGCTCTCCCCCGCGCAGCAGGGTTTTGTTGAGCAGGACGGCATGCAGTGCGGCTATTGCACGCCGGGCCAGGTGATGGCGGCCGAGGGACTCTTGCGCCGTCATCCGGACCCGAGTCTCGACGAGATACGCATGGGTATGAGCGGCAACCTTTGTCGCTGCGGCTGCTATGACCACATCTTCAAGTCAGTGCGACGCGCTGCAGTATTGCGCAAGTCGGGAGGTGCGGCATGAAACCTTGGACCGACACCGCCGCCGTGGGCAAGCCCGCTCCTCGCATCGACGCCTTCGAGCGCGTTACCGGCACTGCCGTCTATGCTCTGGATCTCCAACTACCCGGCATGTTGCACGCCGCCATCGTACGCTGCCCGCATGCACACGCCCGGGTGAAGCGCGTCGATATGGAGAAAGCCCGCAAAATGCCTGGCGTTCGGGCTGTGCTCACGGCGGATTCTCCTGACGCGCAGGTTCCTTGGTACGCCGGGGAGAAGGGCCCGGTGAGCACCTTGTTCGACCGGCACTGCCGCTATGAGGGCGAGGAAGTCGCCGCCATCGCTGCCGACACCGAAGTACAGGCCCGGGACGCGGCGCGCGCCGTCGTCGTCGAGTACGAAGAGCTGCCATTTGTCATCGATCCCCTCGAGGCGCTGAAACCCGGCGCTCCAGAGGTGCTAGGACCCGGCAATCGTGCCGGCGCTCCGGAGGTCTACAATCGCGGCGACGTCAAGACGGGATTCGCCGACGCCGATATCGTCGTCGAGCAGGAATTCACGACCTCCTGCCAGCTGCACGTGCCCATGGAGGTGCACGGCTCCGTCGCCCAATGGGAGGGCAACCGCCTCACAGTGTGGGACACCACACAAGGTGTTTTCGATATC
>JBEKHU010000168.1:0-6689 GCA_050012115.1 Bryobacteraceae bacterium
TTTAGAAAACCGTAGTTACACGGAAACGCAAAAAGACGGTGTTTTTACGGTAAAAACACAGTGAAATGCGGTGTTTTCACGGCAAAATCGCGTTCCGCGCACCTCTTGTGGAGCAGGCTTTCCAGCCGCCCGGAACCGTGGACGGACGGGAACCGGATCCGGATCACACGGCCGTCCTTCCCGGGCATTCATGCGCCGCTCTGGTATCTTGGAGGGGTTCCAACTCCGGCCGCGCCAGAACCCGCGGGCAACGGCCTTGCATCCGAGGAGTTCCATTCCATGATTCACTTTCCGCGCCCCTCCATCCTGCTGCTCCTTCTGGCCTGTGGCATCGTCCAAGCACAGCAGCCGCCCGCCGGCCCCCAGCCCACGACAGCAGCCCAGGCTCCCACACGCGACACCAGCTACATCGATGCCCAGGGCACGGCGCACGTCACCCGGATCGTCCCCGTTCCGAAGACCATCAGCGCCGAGGCCCAGCGGATCCTAAGCCGGCCCCAGCCCGACCAGGCTCCGCCAGAGTCTCTGGCCGCGCGCCGCCAGCGCACCGACGCCTACACAACCCGCGCGCGCGTGGAATGGAGCAAGATCTGTCCCAACCAGTTAGTCGATGACAAGATCGCCGGCGTTCCGGTCCACATCGTCACACCGGAAGGACTGCCGGAGGCCAACCGCGACAAGGTGCTGCTCAACCTGCACGGCGGCGGCTTCAACTCGGATTCCGGCTCCTATACGGAGTCGATTCCCATTGCCGGCTACAGCAAAATCAAGGTCGTCGCCGCGCTGTACCGGCTGGCGCCCGAGCATCCGTTTCCCGCGGCAGTCGATGATTCGGTTGCCGTCTATAAGCAGTTGCTGATGACCTACCAGCCCGGCCACATCGTCATCTACGGCACCTCGGCCGGGGCCATTCTGACCGCCCAAGTGGCCGCCCGCCTGAAGCAACTGGGCCTGCCGCTCCCCGCCGCGCTCGGCATCTTCAGCGGTATGGGCGACTTCTCCCGCGACGGCGACTCGCTGGCACTGTATGGCTTGCGCGGCCTCTCGGGGCATCTGGATCCACCCGCGCCGGGACCGCACGACCCGGAATACGTCGCCGCCACCGACCCGCGCGATCCCGTGCTCTCGCCGATCTTCTCCGACCTGCGCGGCCTGCCGCCGACGCTGTTCATCACCAGCGGCCGCGATCTGTTGCTCTCCGGCACCGTGAATCTGCACCGTGCCTACCTGCAGGCGGGCGTCGATGCCCGGCTGGTGGTCTTCGACGCTCTGCTCCACGCCTTCTGGTACGACCCCACGCTCCCCGAAGCCATCGAGGCCAACCACATGATGGCGGACTTCTTCGTGCAGCAGTTGAACAAGAGGTGAGCCGTTTACTCAGCAACGCTGGCGAGGTGGATTCGAGATTGGTGGACGCCCTGCGTCTTAAGCGACTTGCAGCCGCTTGAGCTTGATGCGGCCGGCGGGGACGTGGGCCAGGTCGTACTGCGCCTGTTGCACCAGCCAGCTTTCCGCGCTGCCGCCGAAGACCAACGCCAGCCGCACCGCCATTTCGGGCGAGATGCCGCGCTTCCCGTTCACCAGTTCCGAAAGCGTGGTGCGCGTCACTCCCAGCGCAGTGGCGGCAGCCGTGATGCTCAAGCCCAAAGGCTCAATGCACTCACGCAGCACGAAGCCGCCAGGGTGGGGTGGATTCTTCATCGGCATGGATTCAGCCTCCATTACGACGGTTCGAGCAGATAATCCTCAACCGTATTGCGTCATGTAACGGACGTCAAGCAGCGATGTGTTTGTAGGACGGCCGCGTCACACTGAACCCAAGCCTCTCAAAACGGGAGAGCACCTACGTCAGTCCTGGGCCACTTTGAAACCATCCTCCAACACATAACAGAGATGTCCCTCCAGTTCCCCAATGGCTGAGTCCAGGCTCGGAGCCTCGTTGGGGATTTGTTTCCGACTCCGTAAGTATTCCCAAGCCCCACGCATCGCTGGGAGCACATTGCTTCGAATCAGGCCGACAGCGAATCTCAGCCTCTCCCGCTGGTTCTCAATCTCAGCGAGGAGCAAGAGCACGTCGGGACTGTCCGGATTGCGATCCTTAATGGCAGCCATTCTTGAAGCGGTCAACATGTCTCGATTCTAGGCTTCTCCGGTCCTCTGTTCAGAGGCTTCCCACGCGGCCACGAGGCTCGCGCCTCTTCCTGAAGTGCAAGCTCAACTCTCGTGGTTGCTCGGATCTGCTTCGCTCGGCACCGCCGGACCGTCCAGGTAATCGTCAATGATGATCTCCTCATCTTGATCTGGACATCCCAACCTCTGAAGCGTCTTGCGCAAGTCGCGGACGGTACGTTCCAGCACAGCTTTCGCTTCTGCCTGGGACCCGCCGGAAGCTGCAAGGGCAATTTCGCGACGCGATTTCTGGGGCTTCGCATTCTCGAACAAGCGCTCCTCCCGACAAGAAGGGCACTCATTGATGAGGCCCGGCTTGCCTGGTTGTAAGAGGAAGGGCTTCCCGCAGTATTTGCAGACTACCGTGTCGCTCATGTCGCACACCTTCCTGGAAGCACTCGGCTTTCACACCTCTGCGGACCTCGCGGCGGATTTCCTCGCACGCTCCACACGCGGCTCAGAGGTCATCGACCCACTCAAACCCGGGAACCCGGGACAGTATCCTCAAAATCCCATTTTCGCGCACCGGTTGCCCACTCCCCAAGCCTCCGCTCAGCGGCCTGCCGCTTGCCGCGGAGCGTAAACGCGCGCGTTTTGAAACCGCGGATCGAGCTTGATGAGCCGGGACAAAGTGCTAAATTCTGGCACATTTTGGGCCTAACTTGTTGATTCTTCGTTCAAAAAGTGCCAAATTTTGGCGTTTTCCGGTCTTGGCGCCAGCGCCGCCCGGCCTCGAATTGGAGGTCTATCCAGCCCCCTCCAGACCCGGCGCGCTGCACCTGGCGCGGATGCGATTTGGCTCCCTGAAACCCGCCTCAGCGCGGCCGCGAATTGGCCCACGTGACTGCCTGAAGAACGTTCACCCGGCCGGCTACTTCTTCCCTGCCCCGATCGGCCTCACACTGACACGTGTGGCTACAGCCCGCGCATGATGTCGTAGCCGTGGTCGGGGATGTGCGAGGGCAGGATTTCGCTGGCGTGGCCGTGTTGCGCAAAGAGCGCGCGGAAGTGCTCGACCACGTCCTCCGAGCCGCGTTCGTAAAAGACCAGGACCGACGGGCCGGCGCCGGACAGCGCCGCGCCCAGCAGGCCGGGCATGCGCAGCCGCAGCATCTCGCTCAGGCCGGGCACAAGGTGCTCGCGGTAGGGCTGGTGCAGGCGGTCCTCGAGCGCGGCGTGGAACGCGTCGGTGGTCTGCGTAAGCATGGCGGCAATAAGCAGCGCCGAGCGCTGGATGTTGAACACGGCGTCGGCGCGCGAGTAAGTCTCCGGCAGGACGGCGCGGGCCTCCGAAGTCGGCAGCAGAAAGTCCGGGACGACGATGGCGACGCCGTAGCGCGCGGGCAGTTGCATGCGCACGGCGCGCGTGACGCCATCGTTGTCGATGGCGCTGGCGACGATCGAGCCGAGCACGGCGGCCGAGACGTTGTCGGGGTGGCCCTCGATGCGCGCCGCTTCGTCCAGGATGCGGTCGCGGCTCCACTCCAGGCCCAGGACTTCGTCGGCCAGGATGACGCCGGCCAGCAGCGCCGCGGCGCTCGAGCCCAGCCCCTTGCCGATGGGGATGTCGTTATCGACTTCCATCTCGACGCCGGGCATCGGCCGCCCGGTGTGCTCGGCCACGGCCAGGGCGGTCTGCCAGATCAGATTGCTCTCGTCCAACGGCATCAGCTCGACGTCGCGGCCGTCAGTGCGGATGATCAGCCTCTCGGCGGGGCGGAAGCGCACGTCGAGATAGATGCTGAGCGCCATGCCCAGGGCGTCAAAGCCCGGGCCGAGGTTGGCGCTGGTGGCGGGAACGCGAACTTCCGTCCAACTCATTGCGGTTTCCGGCTCAGGCCCCGAGTTTCACAGGCTTGCCCGAGCGGCACGACTCATACACGCCGAGCACAATTTCCAGGGCCTTCACGCCCTCCTCGCCCGTCAGCAGCGGCTGGCGTCGGTCCCGGCAGGCCGCGCCGAAGTCGAGGAACTGGCGCTCGAACGGCACCACGGGAATGGCCATCGGATCGGACGAGCCGCTCATGACCTCCTTCTCGACCGGCGCCGGCTCGCCCGCGTCGTCGAGCACGTCCCACGCGGTCAGCTTGTCGCCGGTGAAGATGGCCGTGCCGCGCGTGCCGTGGATCTCGACGCGCTCGCTGTAGCCGGGCCAGAAAGCGGTCGAGGCCTGGATGACGCCGGTCGCGCCGCAACGGTATTTCAGCAGCGCGCAGACGACGTCCTCGCTTTCGATCTTGTGGCGCGCGCCGAGCTGCCAGTAGCCGAACAGCTCGTCCACATCGCCTACCATGTAGCGCAGCACGTCGACCTGGTGGATCGCCTGGTTGATCAGCGCGCCGCCGCCCTCCACGGCCCAACTGCCCTTGATGGGCCGCGAATAATACTGCTCCGTGCGCCACCATTTGACGTAGGCGTCGGCCTGGAGTATGCGGCCGAGACGCCCGCCGGCGATAGCCTTTTTCACGAAGCGCGTGGAGTCGTCGAAGCGGTGCTGGCTGGCCACGCCGAGCACGATATTGGCCTCGCGGGCGGTGGCGACGATTTTACGCGCGGTCTCGAGATTGGTGGCAATGGGCTTCTGCAACTGGATGTCTTTGTGGTGGCGGGCAGCGGCCTCGACGGCCTGCAGGCGGAAGTCGGGGAAGGTGCAGACGTCCACGAAATCGACGTCCGCGCGGCTGCACAGATCCTCATAAGAAGGCACGAACTCGCAGCCCCACTGCGCGGCGAACTTCTCGCCGGCCTCGCGGGAGATGTCGTTGCAGGCCGTGACGCGGTAGCCGATGTTGCGGTACGCGCGGGCGTGCATGTGGGAGATGGCGCCGGTGCCGATGATGCCGACTCGCATGGTGTCCTTTCAGTGTATCGATCCGCGGCGGGCGGCCTATTCGAGCCCGTGGCTGGCGCCGCAAACGGAGACGTCGATGCCCAGCTCGCGGAACATCGCGGCCTTGGCGGCGAGCGCCCTGTTGGCGGCTTCGGCCGAAGGGGCGTAGGCCACCTGGATGTGGTTGGCCTTGTGGCGCGCCATGAACTGGTCGCGGGTGACGCCATAGAGAACGGCGTTCATCATGGGCCACTGCGGCGTGGTCTGGGCCCAGCGGCTGGCGACCTCCTCCGGAGGCAGCTCGACGGCGCGGGCGCGGCCGAGGTCGGCGCGCAGAATGCCGGCATCGACAAAGACGCGGCTCCAGACGATTTCGCCGGGCTTGCAGACGCCCTTCAACGTGCCGCCGCCGAACGGGAAAAACATGCCCGGCTGGCGAACGCTGGTGGCGCCGGCGTAACCGCCGGCGATGTGCGCCGGCGGGACCGCGCCCGAGATCTGGAAGACCCACACGAAGTCGTCGCCGAAGGGCGCGCCATAGCGCACGTCGTGAAGAGTGGTTTCGGGATCGTAGCCGAGATGGGTCCAAACCTGGTTGGTGACCAGGGCATCGAGGCCGGCGCACTCGTCGACTTCGTTGAAGTGCGGCAACGCCTTGCCTTCATAAAGGATGCGGCCATTGCCGCGCGCGGTCACGGGCGGGCGATCCACGTTGTTCAAGAGGCCCTCAACGAGGTCGGAGGCGGGCGCGAGGTCCTTGAGGCCCTGCTGGTACTGGATGCCGATGGTGGAACAGCCGAAGTCGTCGGCGATGCGCAGGGCGGCGATGTACATCTTGCACTGGCCGAGGATCTGCTCGTCGGTGAGATCAGTTTCGGGGGTGGGGCCGGTGATGAATTTCAGGCCCTTGGCGTCGAGCCAAGCGCGGACGGCGCGGGCTTCTTCATCGGAGGTGGCAAGCATCTCGGCGTAGAGGGCGGACTGGCTCAGGCGCTCCTTGAAGACGCCCGTCGAGTGGAGCAGCTCGTCGGGGATGATGGCGTTGTACATACCCATGCAGCCCTCGTCGAAGATGCCCATGATGGCCTTGTCGCGGCGCAGCTTGCGGGCCAGCGATGCGCCGATCTCCTCGGCCTGGCGCGAGAGCTTGGTCGCGCCGAGCGGGCGCACGTGGGAGGTGTCGTGGATCAGCTTCCGGCCGCTCAGCCAGCGTTTCAAGCCGTCGAGGAAGAAGGGGTCGTCGAAACGCTCCGACCAGAGCGTGGAGTAGGGGACGCCGGCCTTGGTCAGCGAGCCGTTCAGATTGAGCATGCCGACCAAACCGGGCCACTGGCCGCTCCAGTTGGCGACGGTCAGGATCGGGCCCTGGTGGGTGGAGAGGCCGGGCAGGACGTGGTGGGTGTATTGCCAGACGGCTTCCACCACGATCAGGGGAGCCGTCGGCGGGATGCGCCGGAAGACTTCCATGCCGTGCTTCTGCGAGTGGATGAAGCCGTGGCGCTGCGACTCGTCGTAGGGGTGGCCGCGCTCGATGGCGAAGCCGAGGCTCCGCACGGCGTTCATCACTTTCTCTTCCACCTCGCGCTGGGCCGGCCAGCACTCCTGGTTGGCCGAGAGACGGAGGTCTCCGCTGGCAATCAAAACGACTGACTCTGGCATGACGACTATTCCATCACACGATGCAGGGCAA
>JBEKHU010000169.1:0-6679 GCA_050012115.1 Bryobacteraceae bacterium
GTTCCCAGACGGCCGAGGTCTTCGATGCGCTCGAGCATGACTTCGGTGTCGACGGGGCGGGAGAAGTCGTCGTATTCGTTGCAGTAGGCGCAGGAGAGGTTGCAGCGGCGGATGGGGATGATGTGCGCCATGATGGGGTGGCCGGTGTGAAGGGCCCCCCAGGCGAGCATTTTGATCTCGCGAATTCGGCGCTGCAGCGCCGCCCAGTCGCGCCGCGCGCGGAAACCATGGTCTGACATGAAAGGTTATCTCTATTAAACCATAGGGATTCTGCGGACGGCCATGCCGGCGGACCGGGCGGGTGATAGAAGGCGCCGAGCGGTGGTTTTACGCGGGCGTGCGGCGATGGCCGCCGGGGCGGATGGCGGGAGCGGGAGGGGCGCGCGAAGGGCGCATGCTACACTGGCAAAGGAAGCCGCAGAAGCAGGCCCGCCAGACGGCGTCCGAAGGTCTGTTTTCACCCCTGGAGAGGTGGCCGAGTGGTTGAAGGCGCACGCTTGGAAAGCGTGTATACGGGAAACTGTATCGAGGGTTCGAATCCCTCCCTCTCCGCCAGACAGACTCCCAACTCTAGAAGAGAGGGTCCGTTCGCGTCCAGGCGGGAGTCCCCGAAGAGGTAACAAAACCGCGAGTGGTTTCGCGGTGCATTGAAGTCAGGCAGGATGCGCCGACGCCGGGTTCCGCGGCATGTTCAGACTATCCAGGAGAGAGAGAATCCGTTCATTCAGGAACGCGATGTGGCGCCGCTCGTGCTCCGCGGGAGCGACCGTGGCATCCCGTACCACGGCGCGCGGCAGGATGCCGCGAGCCATTAGCAACTGCTTCTCCGCGTGATGGTACAGCTCCATGTTCTGGAGGCTGTAAACGATCTGCGGGAGGACCGCGCGGTGCAATTCGAACGCCTCCTGCTTGCGGCCGGCCAACATCAGCCGGTGAACGGCGACGAGCAGATCCGCCACCGCCAGGCCGGGCATGACGCCGCAGATGCCAGCTTCCATCAATTCCACGATGTACATGCCGCCCCAGCCTTCGATGATGCCGACTTCTCCGCCGGCCGCCGAGACCATCTCAGCGACTTTGGCGGCCATCAGCGATTCTTCGAGCTTGATGTAACGGAAGTGCGGCCAGGCGCGGTGCAACTCGGCGACAAAGCGCGCACTGACCGTGGGCCCACCGGGGTTGAAGTCCTGAATGACCAGCGGAATGTCAATGGCGCGCAAGACCGTCTCGAAGTAGCGGAACAGATCGCTCTCGGCCAGAGGGAACATGCGGGGGGCCGCGACCGCGACCGCGGCCGCGCCGGCATCCTGTGCCGCCCGGGCCAGGCGGGCGGCCTGACGGGCATAAGGGTGATTCGCCTGGCCGATAATAGGGATCGTTCCGCCGGAGCGCTGGACCGCCTCGCGGACAATCGATTGCCGCTCGTCGTCGGTGAGCTTGTAAAACTCGCTGGCGTAGGCCGGCAGGAAAGCCGCGCAAGTGCCGGCGGCGGCGGCAAAGTGGAGCAGGCTTCCCAGACTATCGAAGTCGATTTCGCCGGATTCCAGGAAGGGCGTTGGGATGATCGGAACGATCCCAGAGATTTCGAATGATGACATTGCTATTGAGCTCCTGAGAGACGGGCGCGGTTCAGCCGCTGCCACAGAGCGGAGTGAAACTGCGGGCAATTCACGGGCAGGGCGAGGGCGTGGCCGTCGATCCGTAAGCGCTCGCCGGGCGCGGCCGGGAGGCAAACGCCGCCGTCACGCATGCTCGGCCGCATTGCAGCCTTTCTGCCCGGAAATCATTTTGGCGGCCCGGCTCAGGGGATGAACCGGCTCGATTTCGAAGATACGCTCCAACACCAGGAGAGCGGGGCCGAGCAGGCCGGCTTCGTAGCCTAACGTGGCATAGCGAAACTGGAGCGTTTCGGTCACGTGGCCCAGGGCCTGACGCTGCACAACGCGTTTAATCTGATCGAGAAACTGATCTCCGGCCAGAGAGAGGCGTTTGTCCAGCACGATCAACGCTGGATTGAAGAGATTCGCGAGATTGGCCAATCCCAGTCCCAGGTAAGTTGCCACTTCTTCCACCAGAGCGACGGACATCTTATCCCCGCCACGGGCGGCTTCGAGAACGTGCCACCCGGTGAGCTGCCCGATTTCTCCTCCAGCCAGCGACAAGGCGTGGGAGAAACCGCCTTGCGAGATGGCCCGGCGGGCACGGGCTTCCAAAGCGCCGATTCCAGCGATGGCTTCCAGGCAGCCGAAACTGCCGCAATGGCAAGCCGGTCCGTCGTCGGTCACGTGGGTATGGCCGAACTCCCCGGCGGCCCAGCGGCTTCCCTCCAGCAGGTGCCCTCCGGTAATGATGCCGGAGCCGACGCCGCGACCATAGTCGACGAAAATCATGTCCTCGGAGCCGGCGCCGACGCCAAGCAACCGCTCCGCCACTGCCTGGGCGCGCGTGTTGCTGACGATCAGCGTGGGCAGGGCGAACTCGTTTTCGAAGATCTGGCGAAGCGGAACCTGCTGCCAGAATTCAATCGTGGAGGCGACGATCGATACTCCCTCGCTGACATTGACAAGGCCTGGATCGCCGATGCCAATACCCAGCACTTTGTCGCGCGCGATTCCGGAGCTCTCGATCGCGCGGTGGGCGCAGCGCAGAAGCTGGGCGATCAGGCCATCTTTCCCCAGATCCAGGAAGGCCGGCTCCTGAACGACGGGTCCGCGCAATCTCGGTTCCAGGTCGAGGAGTGCGGCGCGCACGTGCTCGGCATCGAAGTCGACAACAACTATGAAACCGAACTCGCTGTTGGTTCGGAGCAACACCTGCTTACGACCGGTGGGGTTGTCGGATCGCCCGGCCTCCTCGATGCGCCCTTCTTCGAGCAGCTCCCGGGCGAGCTTGGAGACTGTCGAGGGCCGCAGGCCCGTAAGGCGGTGAATCTCAATCCGGGAGAGCTGCCGCTTGCGGCGAATTAACGCCGCGATCAGTGCTTTGTCTCGTTCAGCCACGGGTAGCCACTCCTCGGTCAGAGGGGTCCACTTCTTCTCACGTGAGTTAGTTTATCACCGAAACGGAACTAACCCCAAGCAAAAAATCAAGACAATTGCCTTACTCGTCTGTATTTTATAACCATTTCGATATTTTCTCTTGACAAGCCGCCCATTTCGAGGCAGACTTACCGCAGAATGTGATAGTAGCTGGAGCGGTAAGGGGCCTGGACCTGATGCAACAGCTTGTGTTTTGGTGACTGTGATCGACGCCGACTTTCCCAGTGGCGATGCTGGCCAGTTAACCGTACTAAGAGAGGAAGATACCTCGAATTCCAAACTGTCATTCCGATGACAGCGGTTATGGCAGCCGACAGGGAGAGCAGCGTCGGAGTTCGAGCCGATGGATTCGGCGAGTCGGGCAATTCGAGATGCCCGATCTCGAGAACCGTGTGTAACGCGGGCCATGCCGAATCCGTATGGCCGAGTTTTTTGGGGCGAACACCGACTGTTTCCGAGATCGCACGCAGTCACAAGAAGGAACGTCCTAAATGGGAGTCGAATATGAAGTTTCTTAGAACCGCTATAGCAATTCTCGCAGGGCTCCTGCTGTTCAGCAGCTTGGGTCTGGCGCAATCCGCGTTGGGATCAATCGCCGTGGCTGTGACGGATCAGCAGAGCGCCTCGGTCGCAGGGGCCAGGGTCGCGGTCAAAGGGGTGGACACCAACTCAATCCGCACGGGAACGACAGGCCCGGAGGGGACGTTTACGTTCGTCAACCTCGAGCCTGGAAACTACATTGTGATCGCCGGGGCGACGGGATTCAAAGAGCTGAAAAGCACCGTCATCGTTCTCACCGCGGCTCAGAGCGCCCGGTTCGAGGCTCAGCTCCAGATCGGCGCGGCCAGCCAGACGGTCGAGGTAACCGCGACTCCGACGACGATGAACACAGAGAGCGCGGAAATCGCCACACTGCAGACCGGCGAGCAAGTTCTCGCGGCTCCGACGCAGCGGGCCGTCATGCAGATGGTCGGACTGACCCCGTCCACGGTATTTGACGGCAGCACCCTGATGATCGGAGGCAATCGCAATACCTTCCTGAACCTCACGATCGACGGCATCCAGACGATGCAGAACGCATACGGCGGACAGTCGGGCAATCTGACCAACGATCAATCGTACGAATCGATCGCCGAAGTCAAAGTCATGGAGAGCAACAACTCGGCCGAATTCCCGGGCGTCGCCACGCTCCTGACCACGACCAAGAGCGGCACGAATAATCTCCATGGAAGCGGTTTCTACACCACCGATAACAGCGCGTTGAACGCGGGGCCTCTGAATCAAGGCTCGAACCGCTCCAGCGGGATCATCGGGCCCCAACTGCAGTGGTGGGGCGGGAGCGTGAGCGGGCCGGTGATCCTGCCCAAGATTTACAACGGAAAGAACAAGACTTTCTTCCTGGTCACCGAAGAGCACCGGACCTTCCCGCTGGCGGCCGGCAATACGCAGACGGGCACCACGACGGTGCCGACTTCGGCATTTGACTCGGGCAACTTCGCCGCGCTGCTCGACCCGATCAACGGTTCCATCCAACTGAAGAATCCTTTGACCGGGCAGCCGATCCCGGGCAACAATTTCGCGAATGCCGGACTGCAGGTCAACCCGGTTTCGTCGAAGTTCGCGACGACGTACTATCCAGAGCCGAACTATAGCGGCACATCGAGCAATCCGAACAATTACCTGAACGACTACCGCAACACGATCTTCGGCCCGGAGCACATTGACCGGTACGACGTCAAAATCGATCAGTACATTGGGAGCAAGGACGTCCTCTCCGGCCGCTTCACCCGTCAGGCGGACCCCTGGCTGCGAAGCTGGAACCCGCCCGTTCCGGGTTACGGCTTTCTCCAGGTTCGAAACAGCGAGAACGCTTTCCTTTCGGAGACGCACACCTTCACGCACACCTTGCTGAACGAGTTCCGTCTGGGCTACGAACGGGATGCCGCCTTCAGAACCCCGAAACAGGATGGCAACTCTTTCTTACAGGCTACCGGGCTCAGCCTGGGAGGAGTCACGGTTCCGGCGGGCACGCCGGGCAATCCCGACATGGAAATCAGTGGCGGCTTCTTCGACCTGTACCCGAACCCCCTATCGAGCAACATCAGCCAGGAGTATGAACTGCTGGACAATATGAGCTGGATCAAGGGCCGGCACACCATCAAGACGGGCGTCCTGGTGCGTTACAACGACCCCGTGATCAACAACCAGAACAACCAGTTCGGCGAGTTTGACTTCAACGGCCAATACACCGGATTCGCCTATGCCGACTTCATGTTGGGATACCCGTCCACGGCTAAACTCAAGGGCCCGGCGCTGGCGCGATACAACCGCAAGACCGACACCGGCCTGTACGTGACCGACACCTGGAGCGTGTCGCCCAAACTGACGCTGACCCTCGGCCTGCGCTGGGAGTACTTCATGCCTTCGGTGGACAACAACGACCGGCGCGTCAATTGGGACCCGGCCACCCAAGCTGTTGTCGTGCCCTCTCAATCTACTCTGCAATACACCAACATTCCGCGGGATCTTCCGGTGGAGGTCAGTCCGGCGGGGTTCCCTGGACGCTCTCTGATGTACGGCGACTGGAAGAACTTCGGCCCACGCGTGGGCCTGGCTTACCGGATGAATGACAAGACCGTGTTGCGCGGCGGCTATGGGGTCTATTATGGGGAACTTGTCGCAGCCTACCAGGACAACTTCGGTCCGGGCAACCAGGACGTGTTCTCGACCGCCTCGCTCCGGATGTATAACACGACCCCGATTCCGACGCTCCAATTCCCGAACCCGTTCGGAAGCGCTACGTTAGGGCTTGGAACCTGCGCGCATGAAGCCGACTGCGGCGACAGCATCACGGGGACCAACCCGCACCTGAAGACTCCCACGATCCAGCAGTGGAACTTCACAGTCGAGCGGGATCTGGGCCGCTCGCTGGCTGCCCGGGTGAGTTACCGGGGGTCGATGTCGACCCAGCTTCCGGTGGTTTACAATCTGAACCTTCCGCGGGCCAGCACGTCCAATCTCGCGGACGTTTATAACTACCCGCTGTGGACCGGGGGGAACATCATGTATGAGACCGACGGCGCGATTCAGAAGAGCAATTCGTTCGACGTGGCGGTCACTCGGAACTTCGCGCGGGGCGTGCAGTTCCAGATGGCTTATACGTATTCGAAGAACATGACCGACAGCAGCGCCAGCGACGGCGAAAGCGGCATTGCGAGCAACCCCTACGACCGCCACTATGACTGGGGCAACAATATTATGGTGCCCAGAAATCGCTTAGTACCGACCGTGCTGTGGGAAGTGCCCTACGGCAAGGGGAAGATGTGGGGCGGAAACGCCTAGAGGGCGATGAGCGCCGTCCTGGGTGGATGGGAGCTCTCGATGCTGTCCGTGATTCAGAGCGGCAATTACTTCGCGCCGTATTACGACGGGACGTCGTGGCTGCAAACCCGCAACCCGAGATCCGGATTACAGGGCCAATATGGGGCCAGCCGGCCGAACTGCACCGGCAGCGATCCATATACGGGCAGTTCCGACTGGCACTGGGAGAACAACGCTTTGTATCTGAACCCAGCGGCGTTCTCCGTACCCACGCCCGGAACCTACGGCAACTGTCCCGCCAACTCCCTGGTTGGGCCAGG
>JBEKHU010000170.1:0-6666 GCA_050012115.1 Bryobacteraceae bacterium
GATCCCGTTTCATGATTAAGGCAGTTCGAGGCACGCGCGACATTTTGCCCCCCTCCTCGGCGGTCTGGAACCACGTGGAGGCGGTTGCCCGCCAGGTTTTTCGCTCCTACAACTTCGCCGAAATCCGTACCCCGATCTTCGAGCTGACGGAGCTGTTTGCCCGCGGCGTCGGCACCGAGACCGACATCGTTTCCAAGGAGATGTACACCTGGGACGACCGCGACGGCACGTCGCTCACGTTGCGACCGGAGTGCACCGCCTCGGTCATCCGCGCCTGCATCGAGCACCGCCTCGAACAGCTCCCCGGGCTGAAGAAGTTCTTCTACCTCGGACCTATGTTCCGCCGCGAGCGCCCGCAGAAAGGGCGTTTCCGCCAGTTCTCCCAGATCGGCGCGGAGGTCATCGGCTCGGAATCGCCCGCCATCGACGCGGAACTGATCGAGATGGTGCTAGAAGTCCTCACTCGCTGCGGTGTGGACCAGCCCCACCTGGTTATCAACTCGGTTGGCTGTCCAATATGCCGCCCCGCGTTCATCGAAACGCTCCGCCAACGCCTGCAGGAAGTGAAGGGCGGAATGTGCGAGGACTGCCAGCGGCGCGCCGAGTCGAACGCTCTCCGCGTGCTCGACTGCAAGGTGCCCGAGGACCAGCCCATCATCGACAACTTGCCGTCGATCCTCGACCATCTCGGCTCGGAGTGTGCCACGCACTTCGCCACTGTGCGCGCGCTGCTCGACGCGCGGGACATCCGCTACGAAATTCGCCCTCGTCTCGTCCGCGGGCTGGACTACTACACGAAAACGACCTTTGAGGTGCTTCACGGCGCGCTAGGTGCGCAGAACTCCGTCCTCGGCGGCGGCCGGTACGACGGCCTCGCGGAGTCGCTCGGCTCGCGCGTTCCGCTGCCGGGCATCGGTTTTTCGATCGGCGAGGACCGTCTCGTCATGACCATCGAGGAGCGGCTCGACGCAGCGTCGCTATCGCCACTCGACCTCTACGTGGTGCCGATGGGCGCCGAGGCGGTGCGGCACGCGGCGGTGCTGGCACGCGACCTGCGGCGCGCGGGCGTGGTCGTGGAAGTCTCCACCGACGCCAAAGTCAAGCGCGCTTTGGAGCTCGCCAATAAGCTGAATGCGCGCTATGCGCTGTTGCTGGGCGACAACGAGATCGCCGCGGGCGTCTACGCCCTGAAGGACATGGCGGCGACCGAGCAGCGCAACGTGACCCGCGAAGAGCTCTTCGCGGCGCTCAGCCGGCGTTGACATGGCGGGCACTGACAACGGCTACTGATCCGCGGTAGCCTCCAACAACGCCCGGTCAAACTAGTCCCGGGCCTCCGGACTCTCCATCCCAGGCAGAACGTCGCCGTAAACTCTGTGAAACAGGTCGCTGCCGAGCCTTTGATGGATCGCGCGCAGCCGGATATCCTCATCTTCCGCCGCGGGGAATTGCTGCCGCAAGCCCGCCTCACACATCGCCCGAACCAGGGCCGACTGTCGCAAAGCCTGCCCGGTCCGCTCTCCGGCGCTTATGCCCCGTTCGATTTGGAGGAATGCTTCCCAGGTCTCGGGTGAAGTGTCGAGGGGCCGCACGAGCTGAGTATGCCACCGCTCGACGACGCCCGCTTCCTCCCCAATAGAAATGCGACGATAGCCGGCTATCGAACGTAGTAGCCCGGGCGGTTGCGGACGCTCAGCCTCTCGTCTGACGCGCGAATCTCGATCTTGCGGAATTCCCCCGCACTGCACGGGCGCGACGAGATATAACCCACGGAGTACAAGCCGCACAACTCGGCTTCGATCTGATCGAATGCGTCTTTCAGCGAACCGGATCCGACGCGGAATTCCCGTCCCCCCAAGCCCTCGGCGAGGTAAGGCATCACGTTGGGGTGGCGCTTGCGCTGCCCGCTATTGCCCCCGTTGTTCAACCCGTAGAACAGCACGTCGGCGCGCTGCATCTCCTCAATCGCCGTAGTTACGCGGGATTTGGAGGAGTTCTCCTCGCCGTCGCCGATCATCACCAGCGCCTTTCGGCCGGGCAGGTAGTAGAACTTCTCGCGCACGGTCCAGAAGACGGCGTCGTTGACCGCCGTGCCTCCGCTGCGATCCACCTGCGGCCCGACCCGCGGGACGCCATCGTAGACGTGACCCGCGTCCAGAATGGCCATTTCCAGCTCTTGCGGGCTGCTGTTGAATTCGTACAGGAGCTTGATCCGGTTGCCGAAGCCCACCACCAGCGCGCGGTCCTGCGGCCGTAGAATGCGGCACAGGAAGGCGACGGTCGTCTGGAAGTTGTCGGCCTCCAGGTCGGATTGGCTGCCGCTGCGGTCGAGCAGCAGTGCGAGGCTCAGCGGCGTGTCCTGGTCGCGCGAGACGTTGCGGATCTCCTGCCGCACGCCGTCTTCGTAAAGTTCGAAATCAGTTTTTGACAGGCCACTGGGCAGCCCACCCGCGGCGTCGCGCACACTGAAGGCCACGTTGACCAGCGGAACATCCACCGAAAATATCGGGTCTTTGGCGGGCGCCGGCGGTTGGGTCCCCTCCGCCGGAGCCTGCGCAGCCGCGACCACGGCGCACGCGAGTGCCAGCGTGCACGCCAGGCTTTGGGCTTTCATACTTCTCAACATACGCACCTCTTTCCCGTGGGGTTCCCGCTTTGTCCCTCCGGTTTCGTGTAAACTGCCCTCCGGGAGACGCTATCCATGCGCACGCTTTTAACCCTCGTAATGGCCGGCGCACTGGCCCTGGTGGCCGGCTGCTCGCGCCGCACGCCGGAGCAGGCTCGAGCCTTTGTCGATAAGGCCGAGACCGAGTTGCTCGAACTCTCCAATGCCGGCAACGTCGCACAGTGGGTCCAGGAGACCTACATCACCGGCGATACTCAGTCCATCGCCGCCGCGGCCAACGAGAAGCTCATCGCCGCCCAGGTCCGCCTGGCGAAAGAGGCCGCCCGGTTCGACGGGCTGAATCTGTCGGAGGATATCAAACGCAAGCTCCTCCTGATCAAGCTCGGCATCACTCTGCCCGCGCCCGCGGATCCAAAGCTCAGCGCGGAGGTCGCGCGTCTGGCGGCGTCGCTCGACGCGGCCTACGGCAAAGGCAAATACTGTCCCCCCGGCGCCGCCTCGAAGTGCCTCACCATCGACGACATCACCAAGATCATGGCCACCAGCCGCGATCCCAAACAGCTCCTCGATGTCTGGCAGGGCTGGCACTCCATTGCGCCGCCCATCCGCCAGGACTACGCCCGCCTGATTGCGCTCTCCAACCAGGGCGCCAAGGAACTCGGTTTCGCCGACACCGGCGCCCTCTGGCGCTCTGGCTACGACATGCCGCCCGACGACTTCTCCAAGGAACTCGACCGCCAGTGGGAACAAGTCAAGCCCCTCTATGTGCAGTTGCACGCCTACACGCGTTGGAAGCTGCATGAAGAATACGGCGACATCGTTCCCGCCAACGGCCCCATTCCGGCGCACCTCCTCGGCAACATCTGGGCCCAGACCTGGGATAACCTCTATCCTCTGCTCGCACCCAAGGACGCCGACCCCGGCTATGACCTCACCGCCATCCTGAAGCAGCGCAAGACCGAGCCTTTGCAGATGGTCCGCTACGGCGAAGGCTTCTTCACTTCGTTGGGTTTCGCGCCGCTGCCCAAAACCTTCTGGGAACGTTCGATGTTTGTCCGCCCGCGTGATCGCGACGTCATCTGCCACGCTTCCGCCTGGGACCTCGACAACGTCGAGGACCTGCGCCTGAAGATGTGCATCGACATCGTCGCCGAGGACTTCTACACCGTCCACCACGAGCTCGGCCACAACTTCTATCAGCGCGCCTACGACCGCCAGCCGTTCCTGTTCCGCGGCTCCGCCAACGACGGTTTCCACGAAGCCATCGGCGACACCATCGCCCTCTCCATCACCCCCGATTACCTCGTCAAGCTTCGCTTCATCCAGAAACTCCCTGACGCTTCCAAGGACACCGGCCTGCTGCTCAAGAAGGCCCTCGAGAAGATCGCCTTCCTGCCCTTCGGCCTCCTCATCGACCAGTGGCGCTGGCAGGTCTTCTCCGGCCAGATCCCGCCCGACAAGTACAACCAGGCCTGGTGGGCCCTGCGCCTCAAGTACGAGGGCATCGCTCCCTCATCCCCGCGCGGCGAGGAATTCTTCGACCCCGGCGCCAAGTACCACGTCCCGGGCAACGTGCCCTACACCCGCTACTTCCTGGCCGACCTGCTCCAGTTCCAGTTCCACAAGGCGCTCAGCCAGACCGCCGGCTGTAAGGACCCGCTTCATCGCTGCTCCATTTACGGCAACAAGGAAGCCGGCGCGAAGCTCAACACCATGCTCGAGATGGGCATCTCCAAGCCCTGGCCCGACGCTCTCGAAAAAATCGCCGGCACCCGCCAGATGGACGCGGGCGCCCTGCGCGAGTACTTCGCTCCTTTGGAGAAGTGGCTTCAGCAGCAGAACCAGGACCATCTCGTCGGCTGGTAAACTCCCGCCCGGCCGGCCCGTCAACGGCGCGTTACAACAACCGGTACGTGTCCGCCTTCGCGTCCCACAGGACTTTCTTGTTCTGCTTGTAGCTCAGCACCGACAGGAACCCTGGCACCGCCGCCTCGTAACCCGCCTGCGGCGGCGCGATCGGCTTCTCCAGCCCGCGGATCGCATTCAGGAAATTCCGGATGTGCGCCTCTACCGCCAGGTTGTCGTTGCCGGGCAACGAAACGGTCATTTCCTTGCGGTTCTTAACCACCTCCGGCATGTTCGGCCGGTACACTTCCGGGTAGAAGTTGAGCGTCGAGCGGTTGAGCACCTCGATCGTCCCGTCGCTGCCCAGGTACTGCTCGCCGTAGCCGTTGTGCGAGTTGCCGAGGTAGCAGGAGTAGTTCACATGCAGCCGATCGGGGTAATCCAACAGCACGCTCCAGGTGTCGGGCACGTCGCGGTCGTCGTTGTCCGTCCACTGCAGCACGCCGCCGGTCGCCACCACGCTGGCCGGGATCCCGCGCCCCAGCACGTACGCCGTGACGTCGGTCTGGTGCACCATCAGGTCCGTCGCGATGCCGCTCGAATAGTCCCAATACAGCCGCCACTGCCGGTAGCGATGGGGATCGAACGCCCGCTTCTGCGCCGGGCCCAGGAACTTCTGCCAGTCCGCGTTGGCCTCCGTCAGCGCCGGATCGATCGGATACCGCCAGGCCCCCGCCCCGCTCGGCTCCGCGTTTCGATACCAAAACGCTCGCACGTAGTGGCAGTCGCCGATTATTCCCTGTGAAATCATCGTCTTAGCCATCTGATACAGGCTGTTCGACCGGTTCTGCGTGCCCACCTGAATCACGCTCTTCGACCGCCCCACCGCCCGCATGATCTCCTGCGCTTCCTCCAGCGTGTGCGCCAGCGGCTTTTCCACATACACGTTTTTGCCCGCCGCAATCGCGTCCAGCAGCATCCGGTGGTGCAGGTGCTCCGGCGTGGCGATCACCACCGCCTCAACCTCCTTGTCCGCCAGCAGATCGCGATAATCCACGTACGTCTTCGGCGTGTTTTGCCCTTTGGTTTGAACGACATCCTTGCCCTGCGCCAAGTTCGCGTTGAACGTGTCGCACAGCGCTACCACCCGCATCCGCGCCGCGTTGCCCGCGTACGCCCGCTCTTCCAGGTAGCGGCCCCGCGTTCCAGTGCCTATCCACCCTAGGTTGATCCGTTCGTTCGCGCCCAGCGCCGGCAGCATCGCCGGAGCCGCTGCCAAGGCCGCCGTCTTCACGAAACTACGGCGGGAGTATTCTTGACTCATTTTAATAATCCTCCTGTGGAATCGCCTTCCGGCCGGCAAACACGCGCCGAATCCAACTCCCAAGCATACCCGATCATCCCCAATCCCAGATCGCATCCGGCCTGATTACGGGAGTCTGGTATC
This sequence comes from Bryobacteraceae bacterium, assembly GCA_050012115.1. Classification (GTDB taxonomy): domain Bacteria; phylum Acidobacteriota; class Terriglobia; order Bryobacterales; family Bryobacteraceae; genus CAIVVT01. Next base: position 5,919 of record JBEKHU010000170.1, read on the forward strand.
TTTTTGTCACTTGTACTGAATAGGCGTTTCTCTTTTAACTCCGCTGATGTTACAATCCGTGTATATCAGTATGACCGGCTGGCCGTTGGGTGTGTGCCCAGCATTCCGCGCCACCGGGGAACGTAGTGCTTCGGGTACCGGCAGTGATTTTCGCTTCTGCCATACTTACACGAGTTCAGCGCCTGAAACTCCAGAGGACATGGGGTTCCGAAGTCTTCACGATAACCCTGTCCACTCGCGCTTCAGCGCTGTTCGGCCGAACGCCGGCCCGAAGCAGGCGCGCCACGGAAATCGCGCCTTCTCCTTCGCCGCCCTCTCGCGGCACACTCTTCTTACCGCAGTCGCAAGAGCGTCCGCATGCCCATACGGCCTCCTTCGGTCGTGGCTCAACGCTCGCCGGCTCCGGCTCATTGCAGGCACACGCAACCCCTCGAGCGCCGGATTGGGGGGCCACGAAGTTCACTCGGGGGGCCGGCTTGTTTTGGAGTTTGTAGGCTCTTCGCCCGTGCCGCGGCCTGTCGTCGCGGTTTTTGGCGGGCCGAATCGATTCTGAGATTCTTGACGGGAGGTTAGTATGCATAAGTGTTCTTGGGGCATCTGGCTCGGGGTTCTCGCCCTCTGCTTCGTGCTCTTTCCTGCATTGGTCAGCGCCCAGTCCGTGAGCGGCGAATTGGTGGGGACCATCTACGACGCCACCGGGGCCACCGTTCCCGGCGCATCGGTCGTGGCCATCAACGTCACCACCGGC
>JBEKHU010000171.1:0-6655 GCA_050012115.1 Bryobacteraceae bacterium
CCGGCTTTGGAGTCCACCAATCCTTCAGCGTCGTCTCGTTGAAGCGCCTCGCCGCCTCCGCTCTCAGCCGTTCGATGGGGTGCGTCTTCCGGAACTCGTTCAAGAGCGTAATGTCTTGCACGGCATTCCGTTGAATCTTCAGCCGAATCGAGGGAATCGGAGCGGCGATTCCAAAACGGTCACCCGGGTAAACCAGCGCTTCGCCGCCTCCCTCGAATTGAAACCAGGGATCGGCACCCGGGGCGGTTGTCTGCCAGTGAACAAAACCGTCGATACCCCAGAGCCAGGGCCGCAGGACCTGCAGCGTGATGTGCGAGGAGGGCTCCGTTACGGCTGGCGTTCCTCCATAGATCCACACGATGTCGCCGCGCTGCTTCAACATGCGAGGCGCATAGTCGTACCAGCCGAACTCCCCTCCGCCGCAAACCCAAAAACTGATGATGCCGGCAAGCTCTTTGAACTGCCGTTCCATGGTCCAACTCACGTCCGCGCGCGTAACAAACTTGACCGGTGTATCAGCGGGCACAGCGAGTTCTAACAATCGCGCGTACTCTCGGATGTAATCGTAATCGCGAACGAACCGCGCCTCGTCGCCATCCCATGGGAAGCCTTTATAGCGCTTCTTGTGATTGAAGAACATCTCGAAGTGAGTCGCGGTCCAGCCCTTCTCGCGGAAATGCCGCTCCATGGCCGACACAACGTTGACGAATTCCATTTCGTATCCTGGCTCACCCCACCACAGGAAGGAGGCAGGCCATTCCGGGTTGATCGGAAGGTAGACAAAAGGTATCGCCTTGGGACCGCGCCGGGAAGTTGCGAAAGCGGAGCCATCAAAAAGAGGGCCGTAATGCCGGTCGAACAGAGTCCAATCGGTGATGTGTTTGTTTCTTCCCGATCCTTCCAAGCGCGGAGCAAATTCGGGTCCCACTTTGCCCGCGTGCCCATAGCCCAATTGGTGAAATGTCCCGCGGTGTTCGTAAAAAATGCGATGGAGAGAATGGATCAGACCGAAGAATTCATCGCTCGTGAAAAAACCCGATCCGAGACGGTTGCGGAGAGACGGATAGTCGTCCGCCAGCCAGGAAGTGCCGTAGCTGTTGTGGTCGATTGCGACGGCATCTTCTGCCGGAACCGTTGCCCCAATGACGCGCAGCATTATGGGTATCGATGCGGCGCCCCCACCTGTCTTGAGCGTCGCCGTCGTCTTGTACGTGCCGGGGCGGGTGTTCGCTGGCACCCAGATGTCTACCCAAAAGGCCTGCGCGGTCTGATGCGGTATCCGATTGTCGGGGTCCGGCATCGTCGAACGGTAAGGGGATTGAACCGGAATCAGTGCGTCAGGATAGTAGCGCTTCGACGCTGGGAGGAAGTGGAACCATTCGCGGTACAGGTCGACCTGCAGACCGCTCTCCGCCGAGAAGCCTTCCGCTGTGATGCCGTACTCGCCCCCTTGCGGCATGATTGCGATCAGGTGAAAGGAGGCGTATGCGGCACGCCCGCTCTCGAGGACGATCTGGCGCGTCAGTGCGGTGCCTGCCACTCGGTCTGCTTCGACAACGCCCCCGAAAGGATCCGGGCGCAGATGTTCCGGCAGAACCATGAGGTCTGCGCCCGCACATTGCAGCGCCGCTGCCAATCCAAACGCGATGCAGGATGTCACACCACATCCCGCCTTCAAGTTTCGTCGTCCCATGGAGAAAGACACTATCTTACTTCCGGTGAAAAAGCGAATGGGGTCAGCGGGCGTCCTGTGGAAAACGTGGCTCTCGCAGGGTGGAATCTCGACGTTCTCAGGCCTTCGCAGCGTCTGCTACGGTCGCCAGACGCGCTTGCGCTGGCGAGTTGCCAGACTGCCCTGACAACGGCCCGATCCAGAGGCTCGGTTGACCTTCGCCCATGCTGCGGGCCGCGCAGTCAGGTTTTCCTTTCCAGACGCCGGCCCTGCGATTTCGCGCCCCGGTTGGGGGATCACGGGCCTTAGGGCATCTGGATGAACGTCACAGCGGCGCGCAGCAGGTTCATCGGTCTGTCTGCCTCACCACAATCCCCCGCCTCCACCGCCGACGTTGTAACGTTATGCTGGCTTGTGATACATGTACGGGGGTTCGCTAATGCCATTCCGCAGTCTCTTCATTGCAATTCTCTTCAGTGCCGCTGTCCATGCGGAGACTGTCTCGAAGCTGTGGGCGCGCGGCTACACAGTGATTCCGGAACCACAGGAAGTTGAGCTCAGGGACGCCGACCTGCCCTTCGGCCCTCAATGGGCCATGCAACTGGGCCCGGGCGTCGCGCCAGCCGATGTGGCAGTCGAGAGTCTGCAGGAATTGCTGATATCGCGTTTCAGATTTGTGCGGGTCGAGAACGCGAGCGCGGCCTCAACGGTGCAGTTGCGTGTGGCGGCCGGCAGCGTAATGCCGGGCAAGTCCACGGATCCGGACAAGCCGGCCATCGCAGAACAAGCCTATCGCCTGGAGATCAGCCCCTCGGGCATCATCATCAGCGCCAATGGTCCCCAAGGGCTGTTTTATGGCGTTCAGACTCTCGCGCAACTTCTGCGGCCACTCGGCGGAGCATTCTTCCTTCCCCAATGCCGCATCACCGATTGGCCGGACCTTCACCTGCGCCACATTTACTGGGATGACGCGCACCACCTGGAGCGTTTGCCGGAACTGAAGCGCGCGGTGCGCCAGGCGGCGTTCTTCAAAATCAACGGCTTTGCCCTGAAGCTCGAAGGACATTTCCAGTTCCGCCACGCGCCAGCCCTAGTGGAGCCGTATGCGCTCACGCCGGCGGAGTATCAGGAACTCACCGACTATGGCCGTCGCTATCACGTCGAGGTAATCCCTTACTTGGACGGCCCGGGCCATATCGCCTTTATCCTGAAGCACCCCGAGTACGCCCAGTTCCGTTCCTTTCCGGACAGCAATTACGAACTGTGCACCACCAACCCGGACGCCGTGAAACTGCTCTCGAGCATGTTTCAGGATCTTGTCGACGCCAATCGTGGCGGCAAGTTCATCTACTTCTCCACGGACGAGCCGTACTATGTCGGCCTCGCCGATAACGCACAGTGCCGGGAGAAGACCGCCGCCGAGCAGAAGGGAAGCGTGGGCAAACTACTTGCCGATTTCATCGCTAACGTCGCCAACCCGCTGCACGAGCAAGGTCGGACGGTTATCTTCTGGGGCGAGTATCCGCTCAAACCTCCCGACATCGAGGCCCTGCCGCCCCATCTCGTGAATGGCGAAGTCTACGGCCCGGAATTCGATCCGCTGTTCCACAAACATGGCATCCGTCAGATGATTTACACGTCAACTCAAGGCGGAGAGGCGCGATTCTTCCCCGACTACTTCAGCCTGCCCAATTCCCGGCGCCTGCATCCGGTCGCCTCGCAAGTCGACCGCATCGCCGACGGATTCCGCGAGATTTCATATGCTCCGTCCCGGAGTCAGACCGACATCATTGGGGCCGTCGTAGCGGGCTGGGGCGACATGGGTTTGCACCCGGAGACGTTCTGGCTCGGATATTCAATCATCACCGCGGCAGGCTGGCATCCGGGAACCCCCTCCGTGCAGGAGTCGGCGTCCTCCTTCTACCGGCTCTTCTATGGTGACAGCGCCACGAACATGGACCGTGTGTACCAGCTCATGAGCCAGCAGTCGCACTTCTGGCTCGACAGTTGGGATTGGGGCCCCTCGCCGCGCAAGCCAATCTTCGGTTACTCCCATGGCATTTATGACCCGCGGCATCCGGTCAAGGATCAGACGCTTCGGCTTCCACCGGCCCCAGATTCAAGCTTGAGATTCGATCCTGCGTGGACCAAAGAGAACTCACGGCGTTTGGAGCTGGCCGCCGATGCTCTCAATGAGAACGAAGAATTGCTAGGCCTCCTGAATGAGAATCTGCGAAGAGCGGAATTGAACCGCTACAATCTGGAGGTCTATATTTCGATCGCCCATCTCTACCGCCAGAATCTGGAGATGCTCATCGATATCGGGCGCATCATTTCACTGCTCGAATCCGCCGAGCGCGCAGCCGGGGATAAACAACCCAAGGATGCCGTTGAGGCTCTGGACAGAGCGCTGATTCTGGCGCGCCACGTCCGGCAGAGGCGGAACACCGTCCTGCTGGATGCGTCCTCGGTTTGGTACACGAGCTGGTTCCCGCGCGTCGCGCAGGCCAAGGGCCGCACGTTCCTGCACGAACTCGACGATGTGAAGGACCACGTCCCGGATCGGACCATGGATATGAGCTATCTTGTCAGCCGCGAACTAGCCTTGCCTTTCGGCACATGGGTGGAAGCCATCCGCGCCGTGCGCAATCAATATGCAGCGGCGAATCAGCTAGCCGCGGACCCGCAGAAATTCGATTGGCTGGACATGGGAGACCATCCTGTGGTGGCCGGCATCCCGGAGGAATGATCATTGAGCGCGACTCCAGCCGCCGGCGCCGCCGCCGTATCCACATTGAAGCGCGTCCTTACCCGGCGCGATCTCATCCTCTACGGCCTGGTGATCCTCACGCCCACCGCGCCGTACCCGGTTTATGGAATTGTGCAGCAGACCTCGCACGGCCACGCCGCGCTCAGCTACCTCGTGGCGATGGTGGCGATGCTGTTTACGGCCGCGAGCTACGGCAAGATGTCGGGCGCTTTCCCGTCCGCCGGTTCAACCTACACCTATGCGCAACAGGCGCTCAACCCACATGTCGGATTCCTGGCCGGCTGGGCGATGATCCTCGACTATTTCCTGATTCCTTTGCTCAGCGTGGTCTACGCCGCGCTCACGGCGAATCGAATGCTGCCGCAAGTGCCCTACGCGGCGTGGGCCGTCCTCTTTACGATTCTGATCACGCTAATTAACGTCCGTGGTATCCGAGTCACCGCGCAGGCCGGCAACGTGATGATGGCGCTCATGACCGCGTGCGCCGCTCTGTTCGTCGTTGTGGCGGCTCGATATGTGATCATCCGCCATGGCGCCGGCGGCTTGATTGCGCCTCTAGCCCTATATGACCCGCACACGTTTGGGATGCGCCCGTTGATGTTGGGCGCGGCCATCGCCAGCCTCTCCTATATCGGTTTCGATGCGATCTCCACGCTCGCCGAGGACACGATTCACCCGGAGCGCGATATCTCAATCGCTACAGTCCTGGTGTGTGTCATTCAGACCGTCTTTTGCGTCGTCACGGTCTACCTGGCGGCGCTGGTCTGGCCGGATTTTCGTTCCTACCCCGAATCTGAAACCGTCATTCTGGACATCGGCCACAAGGCCGGCGGACTGTGGATGATGGGCTTTATCACGTTCATCCTGCTTGTTGCCGGACTCGCCAGCGCCCTGACGGGGCAGGCCGGCGCATCCCGGCTGTTGCTCGGCATGGGCCGCGACGGCGTCATTTCGCGGCGCATTTTCGCGCATGTGGATCCGCGGTTCTCGACACCGGATCGCGGGATTTACCTGATGGGCGCCATTTCCCTCGTGGGCTCCCTGGTGATGCGGTTTCAACTCGTTGTGGAATTGCTGAACTTCGGCGCATTCGTCGGATTCATACTCGTCAACCTGAGCGTCATCCGCCACTTCTACCTGCGCTTGCGCCAGCGAAGCGGCGTGCAGATTCTTACCAACCTAGCCTTCCCGCTCTTGGGCGCTGTCGTATGCTCGTATATTTGGTGGAATCTCAGTTTGAAGGCCCGGCTGGCCGGATTCTGCTGGCTCGGCCTCGGCGTCATCTACCTCGCGGTGATCACGCGTGGCTTCCGTGTCGCGCCCAAGTCGCTCAGCAGCCTTAGGGAGGCCGGTTGAAATGCATCCCGACTTACAGCAACGCCTTACCGATTACGTCGACTCAAGCCGTCAAAGGCTCATTTCTCTGATCGCAGATCTCGTGCGACACCCCTCCGAGAACACGCCTCCCGTCGGCCAGGAAGGATCTTGTCAGCAGTACGTCGCCTCGGTGTTGAGCGCAGCCGGTTGGGCGCCGGACAGCTACGAGATCGACACCGTGCCCGGTCTCCACGCTCACCCCGTTTTTGAGCCTGGACGCGAGTATGCCGGCCGGCCGAACATCGGCGCGCGTCGGGCAGGCTCCGGGAAGGGCCGCTCTTTGATTCTCTCGGGCCATATCGACACGGTTCCACGGGGCACGCAACCCTGGACGCGCGACGCTTTTGGCGGAGCGGTGGAGGGCAACCGGCTCTACGGCCGCGGCTCCAACGACATGAAGGCCGGGGTCGCGATGAACCTGTTCGTCGTCGAGGCCCTGGAGCAGCTGAAAGTGCGGCTCAGCGGAGACCTGATCTTCGAAACCGTTGTGGACGAGGAGTTCGGTGGCGTGAACGGAACTCTGGCGGGGCGCATGCGCGGCTACGTCGCCGATGCCGCCGTGATTTCCGAGCCGTCCTTCTTACGCATCTGCGCCGCGCAGCGCGGCGGGCGCACCGCGCACATCACGTTCTCCTCCACCGGCGGGATCCTGAACGAAGGCGGATATCCGGCCGGCGTCGTGGATCAGTTAACGCATTTCCTGGTCGAGTTGCGGAAGTTCTCGGACCAGCGGCGGCGCATCGCCCCGCCCCATCCTCTGTACGCGAACTCTTCTGATCCCGTGCCCGTCGCGATCACCAAAATCTTCACCGGGCCATGGGGCACGCGCGAGCCGA
>JBEKHU010000172.1:0-10455 GCA_050012115.1 Bryobacteraceae bacterium
CCGCGTTTCCCGATTGTTCGGAGGAGACGCGGCGCGCGGCGCTGCTGGAGTCGGGCCTGGCGCTCGATCCGCTGGTCGAGGGCGTCCGCCAGGAGAACTACGAACATCTGGAATCAACCCTCAACGCGTTGCTGCAGGAGTATCAAGCCGCCAAAGAGTCCGGGAATGCGCCGCGACGCCAGACTGTGCGAGCGCTCGTGATCCGCGCCAAGGACCACGCCGAGCTCGCCGCGCACAACCGGAAGACGCACGACGAGAAGCGGGCCGAGAAGATCGAGATGACTGTGTGGCTGCGGACGTGGCTCGAGAATCCGCCCGTGTTTCCGGCGTGGGCCGCTTTGCGGAAGCGGCAACTCGGGTTCTCGCCGCCTGCCGAGAGCGCAGCGGGACCGCCGGAAACGGATTGAGCCGCCGAGCACCCATGGAGGGCGACTGCCGCCGGGGCGGAGACGTACTGATCGCGCACGCGGCAGCGGCGTGCCTACCCTTGACACCGGCGAAAAAATGAGAAATAGTGCGCGCGGAGGTTGCTGATGCGCGTACTGATTCCTCTTTCCCTTGCAGTGGTGGTCGTTTTGTCGCTAGGGCTGACGTCCTGCGGCCCCTCGGGTCCGCAGACGGCCCAACCGGGCACGCCGTCCTTCATCTGGAACCAGGCACAGGACGCATTCAATAAGGGCAATTTCGCCGCAGCCGCGAATCATCTCGACCGGCTGACCGGCAAGGACGGGGAGTTCAGAGACCGGGCCGAGGTCCTACAAACGATCATCAGCATAGGGCTCGCACGCGGCCAAATGGAGTGGGCCGATATTTTCGAAGACGGCTCCAAGTATGCCCGCACGCGCTACCTGGACTTCAAGAGATCGTCATCGACGGCCCGGTCAGGCGCCGGCCAGATGGTGATGCGGGCCGCGGAGATCCAGCACAAGTCGATGGAGAGACTGAAGAACTCAGACCTTACGCTGGCGGTCACGCTGCCTACGCTGAACACCGATCTGCCCGTCGAGGCCGAGCGTGTGAAGAAGGGCGTGGCGCTTCAGGAGAGCGAGCAGGAAGGGGCCCTCGCGCACATGCAGCAGCGCGGAGTAGTGAAGGCCGTGGCCCTGTTTATGGGCGCCGGCGCGGACGTGGCCAAGGCCCGCGAGCTCATGGCCAAGGGCGACTTCAAGATCCCCAAGGACACGTTCTTCACGACGCTCGCACGCGAGTTCACGGATTTGACCGAGCTCTACGGCTCCAAGAAGCTCGACCAGTCAGGGCAAGTCAAGATGCTTTGTGGTGAGGCCGAGAAGGCACTCGCCGTGACGCAATCCTCGGCCGATACCAAGGCCGTGCAGAAGAAGCTGGACGCCATCAAGAAGAAGCTACCCAAGAGCTAGGACTGACGCTCATTGAACACCGCATCGTGTTGTCTGGCGCCGCGGCCAAGTCCGCAGCGCGCCGCCTGGAGTGTGCCGTCTTCCCTGCCCGCGCCCGTCCTGGCACTTCGAGCGTCAGGGAGGGGACGGTGTGGGTCTGGAAGCAAAGCGGGTGATTATTCGCCAGCAGCGCTGTTCCCGCGCGATGGTTGCTGACCGATGGCGCGGAAGAATAATGGAATGTCGAGGTCGGAGCGATTCAGGCAGTTTTTCCAACCGTGCCCCACATCTATCTCGCAGTGATTCCCGGTGAACGGGCTCTGGACTTCAAACCCATATTGCGTCCCGTTCTGCAGGGGTTGGACCAGGTACTGGCCGCCTTCCGCACTGACAAGAACAAGCGCATAGGTGGCGTCCTTCGTCAGGACGCGAGTCGCTGGAAATGGAAGGGAGATCCAGGTGCACCTACCTGGAGGAACGGCCGTTGAAACAGTTGCTGTTTCGATCGTCTGTCCGGAATGCGTCGCCAGCGTGATCCGCAATCTCCCACCGCGGGTGAGGGGCATAACCCGGACGCCCGCGAGAGTGATTGGATGGGTCGCGATTTGCATTGTGAAGACCTCTCTGACGCTGCTGCCGGGAGAAATGACAACTCCAGACTGCTTCACATCCATGTACGCTTGCCCCTGCCGGAAGCCGTCGTCGTAGTCGAGAGAGAAGATGGGAAGGTGGTGGCGCTTGATCTCCCACGCCGCCGCCCGGCTTGCCCGGAGCAGGACAGCCAAATCGGTTTCGTTGGCCGCAGGCTGCAGCTCCGTGCCGTCAGCCGCCGTGTAGAGATCGTCGATGGAAACAAAGTTCGCGGTCTCGTGTTGGGACACGTTTGTGAAGACGAGGTGATAAAGCTTGCTGGCCTGGAGGACCGCCGGGTGTGGAAAATGAACCAGCCGGTTCCATTGGGTGAGCGGGTCGGGAACGAGCGCAGAAGCCAACGCTGTGCCGGCCGGCAGATGATTGTCCGTGCCGTCGTCGTCGCGTATCTCGACACGAATGACACCGCCGTCGCCGGCGGCGTAGCAACCTGTACTGCAGATCTTGCGAAAGATGAAGTAGACGCGCACGGCACTGGCTGCTCCATCGTGATCGGCGCGGAATCTATAACTCACACACCGGCCCGGCTTCATCCCGATCTCCAGGTTGGCGAGTGATTCGGCTGTCCAGCCCGGGCCGAAGGTGTCAGCGCGCGACATTTTCGGCCCGACCTGGCTCGGTCCAGCCTGGGAGAATGAGCCAGGCGCGATAAGCAGCACAATGGCGCAGATGGCCTGAATCGATGTGTGTGGAAGAACGCACCTGAGAGTACCGCTCAATACCGCTCTTAGTTTCATGCGGCGGTTCCATTTGAGAGAGGAGTCACTTGCGCGGGGATGAAGCACTGCCTGAATGTGCCGGCACTCTCCGCGAGCCCCGGCCTCGCGACGGCGGCCAGCACAATGAGATAGACCAGCAGCGAAGCCGCGGCGTTGATGAACCAGCGCGAGTTCGGAAGCAGGAAGCATGTCAGCGCCATGGCGCAACCCGCGATCAGCGCCGACCAGAGCGCCGGGCACTCGACGCGCAGACCTATGCGCCGAAAGACGCGGAAGTACTGCGAAACGATGAAAAGGTCCGCCAGCAGCGTGGCGACCGCCGCGCCTTTCGCGCCCCAATGCGCGCCCAGGGCGACGGTCAGGGCGGCACAGAGCACCAACCCGATGGCCTGCGCATTCCTCCGCTCGCGGACCCTTGCCACAGCGGTCAGTCCGGCCTGGCCGAGGAAGTTATCAAGAACTGAAAGCACCGACCGGCTGGACGCTATCCGCAAGAGTGCGGCTGAAGCCACGAACCTGTTTCCGAGCAAGTGGCAGAGCTGGGGCGCGAAAACGGCCAAGGCGATGCCGATCGGCACAGATAGGTGCAGCAAGAGGTTCATCAAGCGCCGCCTCAGTTCAAGCAAGTCGGCGGTACGTCCGGCCTCGTACAAACGCGTCATCACAGGCAGCAATGCGTCTGAGGCGGCATAGGTGAATGACGGGAATATGCCCGCGATCAGGAGAGCAGTCGAGAATAGACCGACATGCTCACGATCAGACACAAGACCGAACGAGACGATGGCGACCTTCTCATACCCGATCTGCGTAAGAGAGTAAGAGAAGAAGGCCCACGAGTTCTTCGCCAAGCGGAGAAACTCGTGAGGCGTGAAGTACCTCCACGAGGTTGGCCAGAAGTTTTTGAGCTGCCACAGCCGGAACAGGAGCACGATCGAGGATTTGATTGTCAGGCCCACCAAGAGCGCGAGCACCGACAGGCGGAATCTCACAACCAAGGCAATGATGCCAACCACTCCCAACGCGTTCAAGACCGAGCCTGGCAGCACGGCGCGGGACCGAAGGTCCGCCGACAGCACCCCGCCGCAGGCCGACGCCGTGCCATCCAGGTTTGTGAAGATGAATCCCACACGCGGCGGCAGCGCACAATTCGAGGAGAGTCGCAGCGACGGTGCTGGTCAGTGACAAAGCCAGAATGGATTGCGCTTCTCCGGGGGTGGCGGCAACAGCGCGAGCGGCGTAACGGGTGAGGCCAAGATCCAGCAGCGCGTTCAAGAGACAGCCGACAGCAATCGCGGGTCGGCTGCGCGGCCTCCTCGGATATTGCTCTCACCGAACTCTGCCAGCGTGTAGCCGGTCGCGGCAGGACTTGAGCACAAATCAGCAGGGTCCCACACCAGGTGGGCTACCTAATCTCCAGTTCGGGAGCTTGGCAGCACCGTGCCACCTGCCTCCCGGTACAATACCTATTGATGAGCGACCCAGATCTTCATTTGCCCGCCCCGAGTTTCGAGTTTCTCGTTTGGAGCTTGCGACTGCAGGCTGAATCCCACCTGGGCATGACGCCTTGGAGCCAGGATAAGCCCGAGGTCAACCTGCCTCTGGCGCGACACTCCATCGATCTTCTCGCGATGCTACAGGAGAAGACGCGCAACAACCTGTCGCTGGAGGAGCAACGCATGCTTGACAACACCCTGACGGAACTGCGCTTCCGCTATATCCAGGCCTTCGAGATCGAGCAAAAGAAGAAAGCGGAAGGCAGCCCCACCACTGGCGACCAGCCTTCGCTTGGTGACGAAGCGGCGTCGGCAGAACAGAGCACGAAGGACGATGCCTGAGTCGCCCGAGCGGCTGACCATCACGGTTCTGGGCTCTGGCACGAGCGTGGGCGTCCCGACGATCGGGTGCCCTTGTGAAGTCTGCCGCTCGGTCGACCCGCGCGACCAGCGTCTGCGGCCCTCAATCACTCTCCGTTGGAACGCCCAATGCGTTGTCATCGACACGGGCCCTGACTTCCGGCAGCAGGCTCTTCGCGCCGGCCTGCCTCGGGTAGACGCCGTACTCTACACACACGGTCACGCCGACCATATCCTGGGTCTCGACGACTTGCGTCCGTTCAATTTTTTCCAAAGCGAGGCCATTCCCGTTTACGCTTCTGAGGAGACGCTGACGATCATCCGGCGTGTCTTCGCTTACATCTTCCACGCCGGCGAATCCCAGTCGTCGCGGCCGCGTATCCGCGCGCATGCATTCAGCGGCGCGCCGATCCAGATCGCCGGGCTCAGCGTCCTTCCCGTGCCTGTTCTCCATGGACGTGGAACCTGTCACGGCTTCCGCTTCGGAAAGGCGGCCTACCTGACCGACCACAGCGAAGTGCCGGAGGAGTCCCTGGCGATGCTGCAAGACCTTGATGTGCTTTTCCTCGACGCATTACGTTATAAGCCCCATCCCACCCACAGCACGGTCGAGCAGAGCCTTCGGCTCGTCGAGCGCCTGAAGCCGCGCCAGACCTGGTTCACTCACATCGCGCACGACCTGCCGCACGAGCGTGCTGAGCGCCTCCTGCCCGCCGGCGTACGCCTTGCCTACGACGGCCTCGAGGTGGTCGTCGATCGATAGCGGGACGCCATGCGGATCTATCGCAGCCTCGAGGAGGCACGCAGCGTGTTCGCCCCCAGCGCGCTCACCATTGGCAATTTTGACGGCGTGCACGCCGCGCACCGCCAGTTGATGCGCACCGTCGTCCACCTCGCCCGCAAGTGCGGCGCACGCCCCTCAGCGCTGACCTTCTATCCCCATCCGGCCGAGTTCCTGGCCCCCGAGCGTGCGCCGCTGCTCCTGAGTTCCCCCGCTGAGCGATGCGCCTTGATGGAACGCGACGGCATCGAACAGGTCCTGATCCTGCCCTTCGATGAGCGCGTCAGTTCACTCGATCCGAAAGCCTTTTTCCGCGAAATCCTGGTGGACGGACTGGGCGCGCGCGCCGTCGCCGTCGGCCAGAATTTCCTTTTTGGACGCAAGCAACGCGGCAACGCCTCGACGCTAAGGGAACTTGGCCGCAGATTCGATGTGACCATCGAGATTGTCCCCGCTGTCCGCCGGCGCGGCGTCATCGTCTCCTCTTCGGAGATCCGCCGCCTGCTCGCCGTGGGCGACGTCGCAAAGGCCGGTCGGCTGCTCGATCGGCCCTTCGCTCTCACCGGCCACGTGGTCGCCGGCGCGGGTCGCGGCCGCCGCGAGACTGTGCCAACGTTGAATCTCGAGATCGCCGCACTCGCCTTCGAACGCGCGGCTCTCCCCGCCAACGGCGTCTACATCACGCGGACTTCTTTCGGCCCTGACACGCAGCCAAATCGGCAGTCGTGGCGCTCCGTCACCAACGTCGGCGTCCGCCCCACCTTCGGTGGTCATCACCTGACCATTGAAACCTTCCTTCTCGATCCGCTGATTGGCGCGCCGCCGCAACGCATCCGCGTCGAATTTCTGCGACGCATCCGGGAAGAACGCGCTTTCCCCTCGGCCGACGAGCTGCGCGCTCAAATCCTTCGCGATGTCGGGCGCGCTGAGGTGTTCTTCCGCCGCACCGCCGGGTTGATCTCCATCGGCCAATGAACCCGTGCTGAGTCGGGCCGTGTTGCGAGCCGTGACCGCAGAGAGCGGTCTTGCGTTGTTCGAATGACTCAATGGGCTTCCAATTGGCGACAGCGGGCCTGCGTCTCAGAAGTGCAGGAACATCCCCGCTACGGCTGCCGCCGTCATCAGCGCGAAGCCGATCGTCACCCGGCTCGCAAACGCCCCGCGCGCCGTGCCCCACGCGATCCCGGCTTTCAACACGAAATTCGCCGCAATCGAGATGATGACGCCCATCGCCGCGGGCCACTCGGCCACTTTGCCTTCCCGCAACAGACCGGACATCGAGAAGACCACCGAATCGGCGTCGACCGAGCCTGCCACCGCGCTCGTCACATACACGCCGCTGGCGCCCAGTTCGGCTACTCCGAATGCCGCGAAGAAGCGGATCGCGGCGAACAGCGCGCCGAACTGCAGTGCGGAAGTCAGTCGCAGCGGGTTGCTCAGCACCATGTGCGCCGGTGCCTCCTTGTTCTCCTTATGACCCCGGCCCAGCAGGAACGCGCAAGCCACGCCCATCAGCGTCATCGCCGCCAATGCCGGCAGGCAGAACATCGCCAGCGCCGGCGCCCCAATCATCAACAGCACCAGGATCCGCGGGCCCTGCACCACGTTCGACAGCAGCGCCGCTTGCACGTAAGCCTCGGTATGCTCGGAGTCGGCCGCGCATTCCTTGGCCAGCGCAGTCGTCGATGCCGTCGTCGAGGCCAGTCCCCCCAGCAGACCAGCAATCCGTAGCCCCTGCCCTTTCCCCAGGAACTTCTGCAGGAAGTAGCCCAGCCAGGAGATCGAGCAGATCAGGATCACGAAAATCCAGACCTTGTGCGGGTTGAAGAATCCGTACGGCCCCAGGTTCACATCTGGCAGAATCGGCAGAATCACGAACACTACGGCCAGGAACCGCAGCGTGTCGTGGAACTCCTGCTCGGTGATCATCTGCAGGAAGAACTTCCGCAGGATCTTGCGCATCTCTAGAATCAGCGTGAAGATCACCGCCACCGCGATGCCCAGTGGCGCGCCCCACGGCAGGCCGGGCGTCGACGTCAGCACGCATAGCAGGAACGTGGCCACCGCCGCCAGCTCGGTCGTAATGCCCGTGCGGTTCGGAGTCTGGATACGGAACACGACGATCAACGCCGTCAGCGCAATTAGCGCCGTGCCCGTCAGCCACGCCACCCCCAGCAGGCCGCACAGCCCTCCTGCTAGCGCGATTGTGATGAAATCCCGCAGACCTGCGTGGCGCTCGCTCTGGTCCACTTCCCTCTCGACGCCCAGGAGAAGGCCGATCAGCAGCGCTTCCGCCATCGCTAGCCAGGCCGGATGGAGTTGTCCCATAGATGTTTCCTAGCGGCTGATTCTACTCCCAGTCGGCCCCCACTCCAAATGGCCACCTGCGCTGCGGGAACGCGCTGCGCGCTCCGCGCCGCTATTCGATCCAGCCCAGCGCCTTCAGGCTTTTGCGCGGCTCCACATCATCGAAATACAGTAATGCCTGCTTCAGCCGCCCGTCCTCCAGCGCCACTGCGTACGGCGGATCGGTAAACCGGAAGGACTCGCGCAACACTTTCGCATCGAGCGACAGCCGCGCGTTGAATCCCGTCCGCTTCAAAAACCCCGCGCCCCATTGCGGTTGCGTGGTCGGCGTCGCCACCAACTGCACTTCCGTCTTCCATCGGTATGTCGCAAAATCCTTGGCCGCCGCGTAGCAGTGCGCGCACTCCGGATCGAAGAAGAAGACGAACACCCGCCCTGTCCGCAGCGGGAACGGTTTGCCGTCCGCGCTGATCGTCGCCGGTGCCACCACGCCGCCGCCGCGAAAGGCCTGATAGCCCAACAGCGCGCCCGCGAAAACCACGATCACGCCCAGCGCGATCCCCGCCTGCTTCCAGCCCTGCGACTGTCTTGCCCACAACCCCGCCAGCACCGCCAGCAGCATCATCGCCGCGTCGCCAATAAAGAAGCCTGGTCCCACCACCCGTTTCACCCATGGAAAACAACTGCAATCGGACCCCCGCAAAGCGTTGTAGTTGACGGCGAAGTAGGCCATGAAGACCACCAGCAGCAAGCCGCACAGCCACGCGCCCCAGCGGCGCCAGCGTGGCGCCACCAGGAGCACGCCCGCGAGGACCTCCAGCGTGCCCACCACCAGCGCTCCGGCGAGCGCCAGTTGGCGCGGAAACAGCGCCTGCACCAGCCGCTCGGACCAGGCCATCGGATCGATCAGCTTCCACAGTCCCGAAGATAGAAACAGGGCCGCCAGGGCAATGCCCGCGAGTGTTGAGACGGCTGTCTGCCACACCGGCCTTTCGCCCGTCTGCGACATTGGACCGGCGCTCGTGCCCTCGTGTGACATACTGTCATCCATGCTGCCTATTGTAGCCTTGCCGGGGCTTCTCCTCGCGAGCCTGGCAGCGCCCCCGCCCGCCGATCTGATTATTGAAAACGCGCGCATCTACACGCTCGACAAGGCCCATCCATTGGCCCGTTCCATGGCCATTGGAAACGGCCGTATTCTGGCCGTCGATGGCGACCTGGCCTCTTACTCCGGCCCGCGTACCACACACATCGACCTCCGTGGTGCGACGGTCGTGCCCGGCCTCATCGACTCTCACGCCCACCTGCGCGGGTTGGGCGAACTGCTCGAAACCCGCGATCTGCGCCATGTGAAGACCATCGCCGAAATCGCGGAGTACGTCCGCCTCCAGGCCGCGGTCCGCAAACCTGGAGAGTGGATCGTCGGCCGCAACTGGGACCAGACCAACTGGGGCGGCCTGTTCCCCTCCGCGCGCGATCTGGACGGCGCTGCGCTCCACAACCCCGTCCTCCTGACGCGCGTCGACGGCCACGCCGCCTGGGTCAACTCCCTGGCTCTCCAGTTGGCCCACGTCACCCCGCAGACGCCCGATCCCCCCGGCGGCAAAATCATCAAGGACGCCGCCGGCCGCCCCACCGGCGTTCTCATCGACAATGCCCAGGGGCTGGTCCGATCGAAGCTCCCGCCGCCCTCTGCCGACCAGGCCCGGCGCCAGCTCGCCCTCGCCGCCCGCGAGTGTGCGCGTCTCGGTCTGACCACGATTCACGACGCGGGCATTTCTTCTTTGGAACTCGATGCCTACCGCGCTCTGATCGCCGCGGACCAACTCCCCCTGCGCATCTACGCCATGATCGGCGGGACCGGCCCGCTCTGGCGCGAATACCAGCGCCGCGGCCCCGAGATCGGCGACCGGCTCACCGTGCGCGCCATCAAGCTTTTCGCCGACGGTGCGCTGGGCTCGCGTGGCGCCGCCCTCTGGCAGCCCTACACTGACGATCCCGGCAACACCGGCTTGCTGATGATGTCCCAGGCGGACATCGAAAAGATCGCCCGCGACGCGCTCGCGCATGGCTTCCAGGTCTGCACCCACGCCATCGGCGACCGCGCCAACCGCACGGTTCTTGATGCTTACGCCGCTGCGCTCGGCGGCCCCAACGACCACCGCTTCCGCATCGAGCACGCCCAGGTCGTTTCCCTGCCCGACTTCCAGCGCTTCAAGGACTTTTCGATTCTGCCTGCGATGCAGGCCACCCACGCGACCTCCGACATGCGCTGGATCGCGCAGCGCCTCGGCCCCGACCGCGTGGCCGGCGCCTACGCCTGGCGGCGCTTCCTCGACCTCGGCATCCCCGTGGCCAACGGCAGCGACACACCCGTTGAGGAGCCCAACCCGATGCTCGGCCTGTATTCCGCCATCACGCGCCAGGACCTCGCTGGCGATCCGCCCGGCGGCTGGATGCCATCCCAGCGGATGACCCGCGCTGAGGCGCTCGAGAGCTTCACGCTCTCGGGAGCCTTCGCCGCTTTTGAGGAACATCTCAAGGGCTCTCTCGAACCGGGCAAGCTCGCCGATTTCATCGTCCTCGATCGCGACATCATGTCCGTGCCCGAACTGGAAATCCCGCAAACCCGCGTGCGCATGACTTTCCTCGGCGGTAGACTCGTAAACGAGCTGAAGTGAAAATGTTTCAAACGCGCCCGTACCGAACACCGAGAACTGACGTCTCTGTCCTAGGCGCGCACAACACTCTCTGTTCACGCACTGCATCCTCCGCGCCGTGTGGAC
>JBEKHU010000173.1:0-6608 GCA_050012115.1 Bryobacteraceae bacterium
CATACAGCGCCGGGTCGTTGAAGGAGATGGCCGCCGCCGGGCCGGCTCTCTTCCTGGTCGCCAATGGCATACCGTAGCATCCAGGTTAGCCGAAAGCGGGGTGGCATGTTTAACGCCCCGGGGCGGACGCGTCGGGGCGCTCGACGCGGGACTCATCTCGACGGGCAGCGGCGGCAGCACCGCCACATCGCGCCGGTCGGGCAGGATCGCGTCCCACTCGAAGACCGTCACCAATCCGAGTACCGTCATCGAGAGCGCGATGTACACGATCTTGTCGGGCGTGGCCGCGAGGTCGTGCTGCCACCACGGCAAAAACCCGAGCGGGTACGACGAAAAGAAGATGTACTCGAGCAGCGGCAGGAACAGGCCCGGCGCGATGGTGAAGCTGACGTGGTCCACCACCGCTCGCCGATGATACTCCTTGGTTAAACCGCACACTTCGAGCATGGGATTCTCTCCTCGCCGCTACTGCTTGTCGTACACTTCGCGAATCTGCCTTCCGCCCACTTGGCCGGTGCGGTACATCCGCTTGCCGTCGCTGGACAGCCGCAGGGTGATTTTCGCCATTTCCTTGCCGCCCCGCATGTAGTGCAGCGCCAGCGCGTCGCCCTCCCACATGCCCGCAATGCCCACCGTGGCGGGATCGGGCTGCCGGCCATCCGTTGTAAAGCGAAAGCTCTCCTGAAACGTGTCATTGGAGGACCGCCTGCCCGTGGCGAAGTAGGAAAAGGCCGGTTCCTTGTGCTTGATCTGGAACACGACGTTGTGCGCGCCCGTGGCGCTCGAAGGTCCGGCGCTTTCATCGAGCTTCCAGGTCCCCGAGAAGTTCGGGCGGGGTTGGGCCGCCAGCGGCGCCGCCAGCAGCATCAAAGAGAGTGCGAATCTTCCTGTCACACAGAAACAGACGCACTCGCGTTCCGTTTTGTGCCCGGCATTTGGGATGTTCTGGTTCATTCTTTTCGACCACCCGCGCTGCCCAGCCGGCCGGCTTCGAACAGGCGGCGGTCCATCTGCGGCAGGCGGCGGATCTGGGCGGCGCTCAACAGGCGCGTGTGCGCGACCTCGCACAGATACTCCGGGATGTACCAGACCGGCTCCTCGCTGGTCATCCAACCCCGCCGGTCGAAGCGCGCCAGGTTGACCGGGCGGGTGGAGTAGGCGCGCAGGGTCTTCTCGCCCTGCAGGTTGTAATAGTGCGGAAAGTAGCTCATCACCAGTTCGCGCAGCGAGCGGTAGATCGGGTCGCGGAAGCGCAGCCCGGAGTAGTTCGACTTGGCGATGGCGCCCCAGCAGCCGCCGACTTTGAACACGGCCAGCACGTGATCGTCGTCGCGCACGGACTCGAGATCCAGCAGCAGCGCCGGGTGTCCCTGAACGCGCAGCGCGGCGGCGGCCAGCAGCGCGCCCTCCATGCAGTGCGCCTGCATGCGCCGCAGCGCTACCCGCGGGGAAAAGCAGGTGGGCCCGTCAGGTTCGAGGTTGTAGGCCACTTCGTCGTCGAGGAAGCGCTGGATCCGATCCGGCCGCTGCAACGCTTTCAGCGCCTTCCACTCTGCCGCGGAGAGGCCGTAGTGAGACATCCTTCCCAGACTAAGGCAAGCGGCGGCGGGCGTGCCTCTCGGGTGAGTGCCGCCAAGCGCGGTTTCGTCTCAGGACGAGGTGGATTGGGGCAGGGAATCGGGACGCGAGGTTCTCCCTCGTCATGCCGCAACGGGCCGGTTAGCTCTCAGAGGACCGTGGCAGGAATCGCGGCGCCACGCGGGAGCGCGCTGCCGGCGGGAGAACTTCCCCGCGATGGTCGCGCCGCCGGCGCCGGCGCGCGCGGGCGTCCTCGTGGACAGCACGATGGGCGGACTGGCGATAGCCGAAAGGCGCCTCCGCTGCGCGGCCGGGCGGCGCTTGCGCCAAAACGAAAAGTGCCAAAAATTAGCACTTTTTGAACCAAGAATCAATAGGTTACGAGGAAAAACGTGCCAAACTTTAGCATTCAGCCACTGCTGCACGCGCTCGATCCGCGGATTCAAAACGCGCGCGTTCGCGCCTCGCGACAGGTCGCGCGATCGGTTCACGAGGAGCCTCTGCTGAATTGCCTTAGACATCATTCACAGTGGCAGGACAGTCCCGCGCGAGAAGACGTGTAAAAGGACGTAGAATCGGGAAAAGATCAGAGCGCCGGATGAGATTGCCGGAGCCATCGAAACGACAACACAGGAGGGAACCGTGCGAACAGTCGAAGCCGGGTCATATCGGCGCGGCGCGCCGGCGGACACCCAGGCTTTGTGTGAGCGGGAGTCCCGCCAATTGCTCCTTCCTTCGACAGCCGGTCGCGACGGGAAGACTACAATGCTCGCCGCGCAATCTCTGGCAATGGTCGCCCTTCTGGCCGCCGCTCTCTGGGCTCCGCCGGTCGTGGCGCAAACGATGATCGACCTCGGAACCCTGCCCGGTGGCACTTCCAGCCAAGCCACTGCAATCAACCCCAGCGGGCAGGTCGCCGGCAACTCGACCACGGCGGACGGCTTCTCGCAGGCCTTTCTGTATTCGGGCGGCGTCATGACCGACCTGGGCACGCTGCCCGGTGGCAGTAATAGCTATGCCACCGGAATCAACGCCAGTGGACAGGTCGTCGGTTATTCGGGGACGGCTGGCGGCGCCTATCACGCCTTTCTGTACTCGAACGGCGCCATGACCGATCTGGGCACGCTGGGTGGCCCTATCAGCGTTGCCATGGGCATCAATGACAGCGGACAGGTCGTCGGTTATTCGTTGACAGCGGACTTCGTCCCGCATGCCTTCCTGTGCTTAGGCGGCGTCATGACCGATCTCGGCACGCTGCCCGGTGACAGTAGTAGCTATGCCACCGGAATCAACGCCAGCGGACAGGTGGTTGGTTACTCTGGGACAGCCGGCGGAGCCCAGCACGCCTTTCTATATTCGAACGGCATGATGACCGATCTGGGTACTCTCGGCGGCGGTAGCAGTTGGGCCACTGGAATCAACAATGGCGGAGAGGTTGCCGGGTATTCGACTATCGCCGGAACAGGCCAGTTCCCCGTCGTTCATGCCTTTCTGGATTCGGGCGGCGTCATGACTGATCTGGGTGCGCTCGGCGTTGGGAGCAGCTATGCCTCTGGAGTCAACGCCAACGGACAGGTGGTCGGTTATTCGACGATGGCAAACGGCGCCTATCATGCATTTTTGTACTCGAACGGCGTCATGATCGATCTGGATTCTCTTTTTCCCGCCAGTTCCGAGAGGATCCTCCGGCAGGCTAACGCGATCAACGATTATGGGCAAATCGCCGGGTCCGGTCTCATCGTTATCAACGGTCAGACCTACGGGTTTGGGTTCCTGTTCAACCCGATCAGTTTGAGTCCCAACTCGGCGGTGGCAGGAGGTGCAGCGTTCACCCTGACGGTCAACGGCATCGGCACGAACTTCGTTCCGGGAGCAACTGTCAACTGGAACGGCACGGCACTGGCGACAACGTATGTCAGCGGGACACGGTTGACCGCGAGCGTGCCGGCCGGCCTGATCGCGATGCCGGGCACGGCGAGTGTGACCGTGACAACAACCACGGGCACGGCGGGCGTAGCGACGTTCGGCATCCACCCGTCACGCGGATTGCCCAGGGGACCAATCCTGCCGCGGGATACCGGGCAAAGGGAGCAGCAGTAGGCACGGTTACTCATCGGCCGGGCCTATGAGACGGGTTTTCCGTGTTCGGGTGCGTGCCTGGGCGGGGTGGAGAGGCCGCCCGAGGGTGGGGTGGCGAGCGGTTCAGGGAGCCGACTGGAACGCCGGCCCCACAAGAGGGCGCTCAGGCGCCGGAGCCGGACCTGGCGGTCCGGCGCAGACGTGACCGTCCGCCCCACCACGGAGGCGTTCGCGGCACGATTTCACCGTGAAAACACCGTGTTTTACCGTGTTTTTACCGTGAAAACAGCGGTCTTTTGCGTTTCCGCGTATCTACGGTGTTCTAAAGGACTTAGCCGTATTGCGCCGCAAATGCGCCCGCGCCAGTCGTGTAAGCAGTTAGTTCTAAAGGACTTACGTGATTTTCACGGTGCTTCACGGTGGATCTGTGGCAAACAAAGGAGTTATTGAAATTTGACGCGCATTTTGACGCACATTAACATGCTGCACCGTAGGCCACGGTGGATGTGTTGCAATGATTGGAGTTACGAACATTAAGGCGCCACATTAACACGGTGCACCGTGCGTCACGGTGGATGTGTGGCAAACAAAGGACTTACAAACATTAACAGGCGATTTTTTGCGCGCGCACCGTGCGTCACCGTGCATCTACGGTGATCTAAAGGACTTATTGAAAATTCACCGCGTTTCGCCGTGCACGATAAAATCACGCTGTTTGGGCGGTGTTTTGCCGGTGGCGGAGACGGGTCCAGCCCGAGCGAAACACGAACCCTGCGCGGCCGGTCTCAGGCGCCGGTGATCTTGAACGCCACCGCCTCTTCCGGCAGCGCGAGTTTCTGCGTGGGTAGCTCGATGCGCAGGTCGGTCTCGTCCTGCTTGAACTTCAGGCCGCCGTGGACGCCGAGCAATTCGACGCGCTTTACTTTCCCGGGGTTCTGGGGGCTCTTCGTGCCCAGCGCCTGGATCACGACCGCCTGCTCCGGGACACCCATGCAGAAGGCGTAGAGGGTGTCGCCCTTCTTGGTGAAGCGCACGTCCGCGGCGGTGAGGTTCTGGCGCTTGCTTTCGTTGAAATGCATGCTGTCGCCGGAGGCCGCGGCCGGGGCAGGACCCGTGCCATAAATCTTCCAGGGCCTGGTCGAGTGGATGCCCTCGCTGTTGACGGCCATCCAGCGGGTGATGCCTGCGAGGACCTTCTGCTCGTCGGCGTCCAGCTCGCCCTTCGAGTTCAAGGGGAAATTGAGCATCAAATTGCCGTTGCGGCTGACGATATCCACCAGCAGGTCGATGACGACCTTGGCGGTCTTGTACTTCTCGCCCTTGTTGTAATGCCACTGTCCGACGCAAGTGTCGGTCTGCCAGGGGTTGGGCCAGATGGTATCCACCAGACCGCGCTCAATGTCGAGCACGCAGGTGCCGACTTCCGAGTCTTCCCGGCGCTTGCTGGTGTAGACCGTTTGTGGCACGCCGCCGTGTTTTCTGGCGCCCAGGTTGTACTGGTGAGCCACCAGCGAGAGGCCGTATTGCTCAAAGAAAATCGGGCCGTCGATGTACATCAGGTCCGGCTCGTAGTGGTCGATCAGGTCCTTGATGCGGTCGAAGTAGCGGCGCTTCCAGGCCGTGGGCACGTTGACCGGGCTCCACAGGTCCTCTTCGCCTTGGGCGTTGCGCGGCGTCTCGTGGGTTTCGTGATACAGCGCCGCATTGGCGGGATCGGCGCCGTCGTAGGGCACGCCGGCGTAGGGGCCGGATTTGTCGGCGCGGTGGCTGACCTGGAACCAGTGGTAGCTGACGGCGAGGTGCTCGCTGACAGCGAATTTCAGGCCGTTCTTGCGCGCCGCCCTGGCAAACAGCCCGACGATGTCCTTCTTCGGACCCGTGGCGACGGCATTCCAAAGGGGCTGGAACCTGGAGTTCCACAGATCGAAGTTGTCATGATGCACGCCCATGCTGCAGAAGTATCTGGCGCCGGCCTTGCGGTACAGGCCCACGAGATGCTCGGCGTCGAAGTTTTCGCCCTTCCAGGCGCGCGCCAGATCCTTGTGGCCGAACTTCGAGGGATGGCCGTAAGTAGCCAGGTGGTGCTTGTACTGCGGCGAGCCTTCCTGGTACAGGGCGCGGGCGTACCAGTCGCCGAATTCGGCGCTGGACTGGGGACCCCAATGCGCCCAGATGCCGAACTTGGCGTCGCGGTACCAGTCGGGGATGCGGTAGTCGCGGAGCGATTCGCGGGTGCCTTTGAAGGGGCCGGGGGCAATCTCGAGGGCTTCCCCGGACGACTGCGCACGGGCGAATGTTAAGGCCGGAGCGCCGGCGGCGAGAACGCCGAGCGCTTTGCGTCTGCTGATGATCATGTGAGGAACTCCTGTTTTGAGTGCATGAGGAAACTGTGCAATGGTCTAGAGACCAGGCGCTGCAACTGGCATGCGCAAGCTCGAGGCGCGGGCGACGAGTCTCGGGGTGACGAGAATCGAACGCGGGTGCACCGGCTCCTTGGCCTCAATGAGCGACAGCGCCAGTTCGGCCGAATGCGTGCCGATGGACAGACTGTCCTGATCGATGGTCGACAGCGGGACGCGCAGGAAGTCGGAATAAAGCACATTGCCGCAGCCTACCAGGGCGATGTCCTCTGGAATCTTCAGCCCGGCCTCGAGGACAGCGCGCATGGCGCCCAGCGCCGAATTATCGTTGTAGCAGAAGATCCCATCCGGGCGAGGTTCGGTGGCGAGCAGGGTCCGGGCGGCTTCGTGACCGCCGATTTCGCCGCGCTCGTCGGCGAAAGTGCCGATGGGGACGATGTGGCCGGCGAGCGGCGTCAACTCCCGCCGGGCGAGGGCGCGCCGGTAGCCCTCGAGGCGGCCGACGGCCGTGCTGACCTGGGAGCCGCGGATGTGGGCGATGCGGCGGCAGCCCTGTTCCAACAGGTGCGTGGTGGCGATGTCGCCGGCGGC
>JBEKHU010000174.1:0-6598 GCA_050012115.1 Bryobacteraceae bacterium
CCAGCATGAAGCCTCCGCCACCGATATTGCCCGCGAACGGGTGAGTGACTGACAGCGCGAAGGCCACCGCGACCGCGGCGTCTACGGCGTTGCCGCCCGATTGCAGCGCCGCGACACCCACGTCGGCGGCGTTCGGTTCCTGCGCCACGACCATCGCCTTGCGCGCCCGCACCGGCTCCCGGCCGGACGCCGGGACAAGCAGTGTGAGAATCAGCGTGACAAACGCCGCAAGCCGCTGGGATCTCATGAACCCTGATTGTACTATGCGGCTCCGGATCCACCTGAAAACCCGCGCCCGCGGGCCCATTCGAACAGCACGACGGCCGCGGCCACGGACACATTGAGCGAGGCGATCTGCCCCGACATTGGGATCCGCAGCAGGAAGTCGCACTTCTTGCGAACCAACTCATGCAATCCCGCGCCTTCGCCGCCCACCACCAGCGCCGCGCGCGCGGTGAAGTCGGCTTGCGTGTACAGTCGGTCGCCGCGCTCGTCGAGGCCGTAGGTCCAGTAGCCGTGCTCCTTCAACTGCTCGAGCGCCCGGTTCAAGTTGCCCACGCGCACCACCGGCAGAATCGAGAGCGCGCCCGCCGCCGCCTTGGCCACGGTTTCGGTCAGCGGCGCCGCGCGTCGCTCCGGCAGCACGACCGCCAGCGCGCCAGCGGCGTGCGCGCTGCGGATGATGGCACCCAGGTTGTGTGGATCCTCCACGCCATCGAGAATCACCAGCAGCCCGTCCATATCCAGGAATTGCTCCAGCGGCGCGTAGTTGTACTCCGCGCCGAAAGCGACCACGCCCTGATGGGGCGTGTCCTTCACCAGACGGTCCAGGCTCTCCTTGTTCTCGAACCGGACGGGAATGCGCCGCTCGCGGCACAACTCGACAATCTCCCGCAGCCGCGCGCCGCCGGCGCCGCGCCGCACAAGAACCCCCGCGAGCGCGCGCCCGGCGCGCAACGCTTCCCGAACCGGATGGATCCCCGCTATCGGATGCATGACGCCGTTTATCGTAGCAGCCCGCGCGGGGCGCGGCGTAAGAAACAGAATTGATGGAAAATGGTTGATTCCGTCCGCGCCATTCTTTACTATGTTTGTAAGCGGGCCGACCCGCCGGGACCAAGGCTGAACTTTCATGGCGACCGCGGCGACTCCTCCACAGTCCGTTCAGATCCCCGACAAACTCTACTTCCGCATCGGGGACGTCTGCCGCCTCGCCGGGCTGAAAGCGCATGTGCTGCGCTATTGGGAATCCGAGTTCCCAATGCTCTCGCCGAAAAAGTCAGGGACCAATCAGCGCCTGTACCGGCGCAAAGACGTGGAGCTGGTGCTGGAACTCAAGCGCCTGCTCTACGACCAGAAGTTCACCATCGAGGGGGCCCGTGAGCATTTGCAGAGGCGCAAGGTCACCGCGCGCCAGGCGTCCCAACTCGCGCCCCTTGCCACGGCCCAGGGATTGCTCTTCGACTACCGTCCCCAGTGGCTCGCCCAGGCCCGCCTGGTGCGCCAGGAACTCCTTTCCATTCTTGGATTCCTGGATTAATACAGCCCCCCCGCTAAAGAATTCCGCCCGAAGTGCCGATATGTCGGTCAGCGAAGGTATGATCCGGCTGACCCGCCTGAACTACGAGCCGTTTTACCTGAACCCGGATCTCATCCAGGAAATGGAGACGACTCCGGATACGGTGCTGACACTCTCCTCGGGTGCGCGCATCGTCGTGCAGGAGGCTCCGGAGAGGGTGATCGATGAAGTTGTGGCATTCAGAAAACTGGTTTTCCGCCCGCAAGATCAGCCGGAATCCGCCTCGCAGGAGACCCGCTAGAGCTTTCTCCTGGAGGAATGGGTCAAGACGGGACCGGAGTCTGGACGGGCAGCAACCATGAGAATTGCCGGCAATCGGAGCCGGCCCGATCTCGCCACGCTGGCAGGACTGCTGCTGGCCGCGTGTGGGCTGCTTGGCGGTTTTCTTTTGGAGGGGGGCAGCCCTCAGGCCATCCTCGGTGAATCCGCGGCGCTGATCGTTTTCGGCGGCTGCATCGGCGCGACCCTGGTCGCGCACCCGGCGCGCGACGTGATCTCGGCGTTGCGCGCCCTGCGCTTCGTCTTCGGCGAGCGGTCCGAGGAGTGCGAGCCGCTCGTCGAGGAGATCATGAGCCTCTCCCGGCGGTCGCGCAAGTCAGGGTTGCTGTCGCTCGAAGCGGAGGCCAACCGCATCACCGAACCGCTCCTCCGCAAAGGGGTCATCCTGGCTGTCGACGGTGTCGAGCCGAAAACCATCCGCGACATCCTCGAAACCGAGATCGAGGTCGTCTCGCGCCGTATGGAACGCGACGCCCAGGTACTAGAATCGGCGGGCGGTTTTGCGCCGACCATCGGCATCATCGGCGCCGTGCTCGGCCTGATCATCACCATGGGCCGGATCGACGACACGAAGCTGGTCGGCCGGGGCATCGCCGCCGCTTTCGTGGCCACAATCTACGGCGTCGGCTTGGCCAACCTCTTCCTCCTGCCCGCCGCGGCCAAGCTGCGCTCACACGCCGGCCGGGCGCGTGAGCGGATGGAACTCATGCTGCTCGGCTCCCTGTCCCTGGCCGAAGGTCTCAATCCGAAACTGCTGCGCGACAAAATCGAATGCTTCCTCACGCACCAGGATGCCTCGTCCGGCGCCGCTCGCCCGCTGGCCGCCGCCAGCCGCGTGGAGGCATGAAATGAAGGTCCCCACGCCTTCCCACGGTGGTAGTCGCGAGCGCTGGCTCGTCTCCTACGCCGACTTCGTCACCCTCCTGTTTGCCTTCTTTGTCGTCCTTTACGCCCACTCGACGACCGACCAGAAACAGGCGCACCTGATCGCCGCATCCTTCCGGGCGGCCATCGGCGACCGGCACGTTCAGGAGGAGCTTCTCAGGCTTATCGGTACCGGCGGCGCGCTGCCCCCCGCGCCGGCCGCGGCCCAGGGCCCGCTCAAGACTGCGGCGCCCAAGGAAACCACGGCCCAGGGCCCCAATGGCGTCGAGTTGCTACCCTCGATGGTTCAATTGAACAAATCGCTCGAAAAGGAGATCAAGGAGGGCCGTCTGGAGATCCGGCTGGAACGCCGCGGCATGATCATCAGCCTTCTGGAATCCTCCTTCTTTCCCTCGGGAGATAAGACGATTCTGCCCAACGCGAAGTCCACGCTGGAAAGGATTGCTGGCAACCTCAAGCCGCTGCCCAACCCCATCCGGCTCGAGGGCCACACCGACGCGGTTCCGATCCACAATACCCGCTTTCGCAGTAACTGGGAACTCTCCGCCGCGCGCAGTATCGCGCTGATGGAGATGTTCACGGACGACTTCGCCCTGCCGCGCGACCGGATGTCCATCGCCGGCTTCGCCGACACGGCTCCCGTGGCCTCGAACGAGACGCCCGAAGGCCGCGCTCGCAACCGGCGCGTGGATATCGTAGTGCTGACTGTCGAGGGCGCCCTGGGCGAACCGGCGCACTTTCCCGTCAAGCATTGACGCTCAGGGGAACGCGAGCGCAGAGCGCTCCCCGCAGTGCTCATTCCTCGCCGCCGCTCTCGTTCCCCGGCGCATCCCCGTTATGGTCGCGCAGTTGCTCGAGCACCAGCGCCGCCGCCATCTGCCCGGCGGCTTTCTTGGACTGACCCTCGGCGCGGGCCACAAACTGCTTGCCCACGCGCGCCTCCACTGTGAATAGCTTGGCGTGCTCCGGTCCCTTCTGTTGGACGATCTGGTAGCGCGGGATCGGCAGCTTGCGCGACTGCGCCATCTCTTGCAAGGCGCTTTTCGCGTCTAGCTCCACATCTGTCTGGAATTCGTCGCTCACGCCTGATTCGAGGATCAGCATCTCCACAAAACGGCGGCTCGGCTCCAGTCCGCCGTCGATGTAAATGCCGGCGATCAGGGCTTCGAGCGCATTGGCCAGGATCGCCCTCTTCGTGCGCCCCCCGCTCTGCTCCTCGCCCCGGCCGAGTTGCAGGTATTCGCCCAGGGACAGTTCCGAGGCGACTTTAAACAGGTGGCTGGCGCTGACACGCTGGGCCTTGAGCCGCGACAGCTTCCCCTCGGGACAATTTGGACAACGGCGAAACACAAACTCGCTGGCCACGAAACCCAGGATCGAATCGCCCAGAAACTCCAATTGCTCGTTGTCCTGGACCGCGGCCGAACCGGCGGCTGCGTCGGAGTGCACAGACTTGTGCGTTAGTGCTTTCAGCAGCAGCGCCCGGTCTTTGAACTTGTACCCGACGCGGGCCTCCAGCTGCTCATGATCCGAGGGCATGGCCGTCGCGCCGCTCTATTTGCTCGCCGCCCTGGACTGATCGACGTACTTCTTCTGCTGTATGGCGGCCTGCTTGACCTGTTCGACGCTGTTCGGGTCCGCGATCGCCTTGTCGAGCATCGCCACGGCCTCGTCGTACTTCTTAGCCAACCGGTAGCAGAAGCCCGCCCGCACCATCAATGCCGGGTCCGGGCGCGGAGAGTCGTCCAGGCCCAGTTTCAGATCGGCTGCGCATTCTTCGTATTTCTCGTCCACCATGGCGGCGTACGCCATGCCCTCGTACGCCGGCGAAACCATGTCGCTCACGGCGGCGGCCCATTCCTGATCGCTCATTTTCGAATTGGGCTTCGGCGCTTTCTTGGCCAGTTCCAAGGCGTCCTTGCCCAGCTTCTGCGCGCGCGCGACCTTCTCCGCCTTGTCGAGGTCGTACTTTTTCGTGCTCTGCGCGATCGCTCGCGACATCAGCGCCATCGAACCGAAATTCATCGGATCCGCGGCGACCGATTGCTCTCCGTACACCACCACGTTGATCAAATCGCGTTTCAGATCGGAGGCGAAAGCCATCACATAGAAGGCCGACCCCTTGAACTCGGTGTCGGCGTAGCGCGTGATCAGGTCCTGGGCCGCGGCGATCTGCGCGTCGGGTCCCTGCGCCTTGTACATGGCGCTCACCGCGTCCTGCTCTTTCTTTGACTTCGCTTTGGGCAGAATCGGGTTAGCCGTTTGGGCGCAAAGCGTAGTTGCTGCGACAGCGACGCCCACTGCCAGCGCGACAACTTTGGAACGTATCATCATGTCTCCTTCTGATCATTGCTGTTTGCGGCTCTTGGCCGCATCCATTTCCGTTTGAGCGGCTTGGCGGGCCTGCTCGCTACCCCCTGCTACGGCCAACGCAGCCTCGTATTGACGGATCGCCTCGTCCGGCTCCTGCGCGGCCATGGCCAGCCGGGCCAGGTAAACGTGCGACCAGGCCGTCTCGAACGCCTCCGGCTGCAGGCTCAGGGTCTTCTCGAAGAGCTGCTTCGACAAATCCGGGTCTTTTTCCAGCGCCGCGATCTTGGCCAGATCGAAGTACGCCCGCGCGTGAACGGCTTGCGGCGCCGCCTGCTCCAGCACCTGCCGGCAGACGCCGCGCGCCCCCGTAAAATCGTGCGCCCGGATCAACTTGTCGGCCGTGTCCAACTGGGCCACCAGGGGACTCACCGGTACCGGCGCCTCTGCCTGCACCTTCACCTTGCGCTCCACCGGCTCCGCGTAGAACTGCACCGCGGCGATTCTCGCGCGCTCCTTCCGCACGTTGATATTCTCGATCAGATCGCCCAGTTCCAGCCGCAGCGCCGCCTCCTGCTTCTCGTACGTGGCCAGCGCCTCGCTGAAATATCCCGTCAGGATGTAGCCCTCCCGCATCGCTTCTTCCGCCGCCGCCGGCGAATGGTCGATCCGTGACTCCACCGCCCTCACCAGCGACATGCCGAACAGCAGCACGCAATCCTCTTTGTAGATTTCCGACAGCGCGCCCGCCCCATCGGCCAGCCGGCACAGCGCCTTCTTCTTCTCGATCGACTCGGTCTTGCGAATCGCCACCGGGTCGATCAGGTAATGGAGGTAGGCGCGCCGAACGTCGGCCACCCGCAGTTGCGCTGATGGCGTGATCACCACGAAGTAATCGTCCGCGAAGCCGCGCGTGTGCACCTGGTTCGGGGCCCCCAGCAGGTCCACGTAAATCTGGAACCGCCGCCCGCGCACACCGCTGGTGGGATTCTTCAGATACAGGTTTGCCTGCAGGATCGCGTTCGTCACCGGCTCGTGGTAGCGCGCGATGATCCGGTCGTAGGACGGCTGGGCTGCCTGCCAGGCCTGTTCAAAATTCGCCTCCGTCCAGAACTCTTTCAACAGCGGAGCCAGATCCTCCAGCGCGTTGGCCGCGGGCGGCGTACGTTCCGTCGAGTAACGCCATTTGAAGTCCGGCGGGCCGTCCACGCTCAACGCGAAGCTGATGTACTGGCTCAGTTCGTCGTTCCAGTCCAGCTTGCGATGTGCCTTGAAGAACTCCTGCAGGTACCGCACCGAGTGCAGCTTCCGCGACGCGACCTCCTGCCGCAATTGCAGCCGGAACGGATCGTTCGAGGGTGAGTTCAGATCCGCATCGTACCCCGCCGCGTTGATCGCAGCCAGCACCGCGAACAGGGATCTACTCCCGTCGAGCTGCCCCTGCGGCGGCTCGGCCGACCACGCCACGCGGGTCAGAATGATTGCGGAAAGGGAGAGAACAGACGCAATGCGCACTTCGCTGGATACCGGACGATTTCAGTGTAT
>JBEKHU010000175.1:0-6568 GCA_050012115.1 Bryobacteraceae bacterium
GCAAGCACATCCATGCCGTGCACGCCAAGGACGGCCGCTGGCCGACCGATCCGCGCAAGCTCGGCGAGGAGACGCCGATCGGCAAAGGCTTGGTCGATTTCGCCCGCGTCTTCCGCATTCTGAAGAGCAACGGCTACACCGGCGCGATCACCATCGAGCGCGAAATCTCCGGACCCAAGCAGGTGGAGGACGTCCGCCGCGGCGCCGCCTACCTGCAGAAGATCATCGACGAAATGGGCGCCTGAATCCGGCTCCATGCCGGTCCGGCAGGCCGGCGCGGCCGTATAGTGTTCTAGCCGAGCCAATTGGGCAGTTTTGACCAACTCGGAAGGGGACGTCCCCTCTTTCGAGATGGGAAAACCGAAGGGGTTGCGATTTTAGTTTATTAGAATCAATTGCTTACGGACAAGAGCCGCAATACCCTTTCGATTTCGCGAGAAGGGGACGTCCCCGTACAGGTGCGTTTTCGGCGGGTTTGGCGGAAGTGGGGCTTTGAGAAAGAGGAGAAAGAGAATCAGGTGCAGTTGTTGGCGTATTGAAAGGTCTGGCCGGGCGGAGGAGAATCGAAATCAGGCGTAGACCGGGAATCCAGCGAAAGTGGCAGAGTCGACCGGTACTTTGGTCACAATCGCCAACCGCTCGTGTCAGGCTGACCCGTTCGGTCGGTCGGTCCACGATCTGAGGCCGCAAGAAAGACGTGCGAACGCAGTGCAGAAAGCGGAGGGACCCGCGATTAGTAAAGCGGTGAAGCAGATCGAGAAGGAACGGAAGAAGGCGCAATCCCAATGAACATGCCAAAGCACCTCTTTACGATCTGCGGGATTGCCCTAACCTCTATGCTCGGTACCTGCGCAAGCGCACAGACATCTGAGGCGGCTGCACGCCAGCAGGCTCGCGATATCGTCCGCTCGAAATTGAATCTTCGAGCCGAGCAGTTCTTGAACATCCAGAGAGACGAGGAACTGGAGCAGTCGCTAGCGGTCAGTGCGACGGGGCGGATTGGGCCAGAGTTCATCTACAGACTGAGCTCTACGGGCTACGAGTTCAAAGAGAACGCCATTGTTAATCACTTCTCGACAGAAGGCGAATCCCTATATATCATCGTGGTTAGCCCTTCGGACGGAAGCACCTATCGCATACGCGGATTCTCTGACTCGCTGGGAGAGCTCGAGAAGCTGATGACAGCAGTGAAGATGAAGGTCTTAGACCCGAATCAGGCTGAGGCCGTCGCTGATTTCTATCGAAAAGTGAATCCGGAGAACCGTTCGCTGACACCCATATCAAGCATATTCGATCTAAAGCTGGCCGCCGAGCGTCAGTGCCACACGATTCCGTTTGACGATGGCGAGAGGGAGTTCGATGCCTGGTGGAAGGAAGCAAGACCCCTCTACGCGGAAGTGCCGTTCAGCCAGACGTCCGTCACACACGGCAGCGGCTATCTCGTAGAGTGGATCGTCCTGTCCTCTGCTGCACCCGGTGGCCCCTGCGGAGGTGCCCCCTTGCGAGCGCGGCTTGAGGTCAGCCCCGACGCTCATATCGGCCGGATAACGTTTTCTCCTGTCAGGAAAGGTCAGTGAGCCCGATGTCCCAGCTGTCGAAAAATCAGGGGCGAAGGGGACGTCCTGGCGAAGGGGATGACCCGTTCGTCCCGTTCGTCCGTGAAAGGAAAGATAAAGACATGAGCAGCCGTGAGCGAGCGACCGGGAAACCCGCTTCCCGGCTCATCGACCAGCGGATCCGCGACCTGGGGGGATGGCGCGGGGAGACCCTGGCCCGCATGCGGGCGCTGATCCTGGAAGCCGACCCCGAGATGACCGAGGAGTGGAAGTGGAGGGGCACTCCGGTCTGGTCGCACCACGGGATTGTCTGCACCGGGGAGTCGTACAAGAAGGTCGTGAAGCTCACGTTCGCCCGGGGGGCCAGGATCCCAGACCCATCGCGCCTCTTCAATTCGAGCTTGGAAGGCAACACGCGAAGGGCGATCGACATCCACGAAGGGGAGCAGGTCGACGCGGGCGCGTTCAAGGCGCTCGTGAAGGCCGCGGTGGCCCAGAATGGCCCGCCGGCGAAGAAACGGTAGACCCTGGAGCCGGGGACAGCCTGACACGAGCAGTTGGTTCAGCTAGCGGCCTCCGGCATTGAACTCGTCCGCATACGTCCAACACCTTCCCGGCGCAATTCGATCTCCGCGACCGTTGGATGCTAGTCTCCCTGAAGGAGCCTCTGTTCAACGCCATGCCCCTGTGGGACGCGAATCTGTATCTCCGCTTCGGCCAGGAACGCACGCAGGCGGCCCTCGATCTGGCCGGCCACATTGAACTCGAGCAGCCCCGCCGCATCGTCGACCTGGGCTGCGGTCCCGGCAACTCGACCGCCGTCCTGCGCGCCCGTTGGCCCGAGGCGCAGATCACCGGCCTGGACCGTTCGCCCGAGATGCTGGCCGAGGCCCGGCGCGCCTGGCCCGATGGCATCTGGATCGAAGGCGACATCGCCGGCTGGTCCGCCGCCGCGCCCTGCGACCTCGTCTTCTCGAACGCGGCGCTGCAGTGGGTGCTGGGCCACGCGCTGCTGATCCCGCACCTGCTCGAACAGGTCGCCCCCGGCGGGGCCCTGGCCGTGCAGGTGCCGCAGCACTTCGACTCGCCGCTGCACCGCCGCATGCGCGAGCTGGCCCTGGACGCGCGCTGGCGCGAGCGCATGGGCCGCGCCCTCAACGCCCTGGTGCGGGAACGCGCCGAGTTCTACTACGACCTGCTCGCGCCGCGCTGCGCGCGCCTCCGCATCTGGGAGACCGAGTACATCCAGCCCATGGATTCCCCCGCCGCGATCCTCGAGTTCATCCGCGGCACCGGCCTGCGGCCGTATCTGGAGGCGCTGGCCGACGACACGGAGCGAGCCCTCTACCTGGGCCTGCTCGCCGACGCCATCGCGCACGACTATCCACCCCGCCCGGACGGCAAAGTTCTGTTCCCCTTCCGGCGGCTGTTTTTCATCGCCTACCGCTGACATAGGCCGGCGCAGACGCCGTCCACGAGCCCGCAAAAACCACCGTCTTTCACCGTGCGCCGAAAACGAATTCGCCGTGAAAACACCGTGTTTTACCGTGTTTTTACCGTAAAAACAGCGGTTTTTTGCGTTTCCGTGTAACTACGGTTTTCTAAAGCACTTAGCTGTATTGCGTCGCGAATGCGCCCGCGCCAGGCGTGTAAGTACTTAGTTCTAAAGGACTTGTGCGATTGTCACCGTGCGTCACGGTGGATCTGTGGCAATTAAAGGACTTAGGCGAATTTCATAGGCATTTTGACGCACATTAACGCGCGTCACCGTGCGTCACGGTGGATGTGTTGCAATGATTGGAGTTACGAACATTAAGGTGCCACATTAACACGGCTCACCGTGCGTCACGGTGGATCTGTTGCAATCAAAGGGCTTAGAAACATTAACACGCACATTTTTGCATCTTCACCGTGTATCTACGGTGTTCTAAAGGACTTATCGACAATTCAGTGCATTCTGCCGACACGCTCAAAACACGCTGTTTTTCACGGTCAAACAGCGCGCAAAGCACGGTTCCGCGCGCACCGCCGCCACCCCATAGAATGTGCGTGAATCGACTTTCATGAACGTGTGCGGTGACAGGCCCGACGCGTTCTCGGCCGGGATTGCCGAAACCCGCGTAAGTCCTTCCGGGCGATCGGCTTGCGTGCCAGAGCAGCCGTCTTCAATCGAGGAAGGACCCGTTAATAGTTGAAAACGTGCGCCAAACTCGCGGTTGATGAGCCGCAAACCACCTATCCCCGAACCAAATCGCGGCCCGGCGCCGGAGCCGGCCGCGGCCGATGAACTCGATGCCGCCGTGCACCAGATCCTGCAGAAACTAAAGGAGGGCAAGCCAGTGCGCCTGCCGGGCTTGGGCACGCTGCGGCCAGGCCCGGAAAAGTCCGTTTTATTTGATGAACTTAGGGTGCCCGGACAGAAGGGAGCGCCGCATGGCGGCAAGAAGCCGGGCCGGGGGTGAACCGCTCGCCGTGCGCAGCGTATCGTCGGCGCGCCGGGTGGCGGCGGTCATCCGCAATTGCCTGCGCGAGGGGCGCCGGATCGAGATCGAGCGGCTGGGCGAATTCCGTCCGGCGCGCGGCGGCGGCTTCCGGTTCCTGCCCGAGCAGCGGCCGAGCGTCTTCCTGGCTTACGTGAGCGAGGACGCGGAGAAGGTGGAGCGGCTGAGCGTGATTCTCGAGCGGGCGGGGTACGATGCGTGGATGGACCGCCGCAAGCTGCTGCCGGGGCAGAACTGGCCGCGGGCCATCGAGCGCGCGATCGAGAACGCCGACTTCTTCGTGGCCTGCCTGTCGCGGCACGCGGTGAACAAGCGGAGCTGCTTTCAGGGCGAGATGCGGTTTGCGCTGGATTGCGCGCGGCGGGTGCCGTTCGACCAGGTGTATTTCGTGCCGGCGCGGCTGGAGAATTGCGTCGTTCCGCTGCGTATCGAACAGCAGTTGCAGGTGATCGACCTGTTCCCGGAACTGGAGCGATCGGCCCGGCGGCTGATTCAGTTCATCCGTACTGAGATGCGGCGGCGGCGCGCGGCGTGAGCGGCTGGAACCTCGGGTCCAGACGAGGCTTGACACTGGCCCGGAGCGCGCACGCGCTCAGATCCCGAGGCACAGCCCGACGCATCCCAGCAGCGGGAGCGTGGGTCCTATCTGAGCACGCCAACATGCGCTCACAATCCGGTGCGATCTGGCGCATCACGACGAACTGGCGAACTGAGCTATAGCGGATTGCGAGAAGAATCTTGAGGCTCCAATGCGCTCGAGTCAACTTGACCGGAGTAAGTCAGATCTTCCAGTAACGGTCGGACTGACTGCAGCCGGCGCAGACGAGGCTTTCGGAGGCGCGGCGGGTCCACAGCAGATGCCGGTAGTGGTTTATCTGCTCCCCGTTCCAGACTTCCTCCAGCGTCTGCGCGGACAGGTCGCCGACGATGTCGTGGGGGCCCCAATCGTTACAGCAGAGGATGACGCGGCCGTCCCACAGCACGTCCAGCTCGCTGAACGGGAGGGGACAGGCGGGGATGCAGCGGTTGAGGATCGGATGGATGAATCTCTTCCAGGCGTCGGGCCGCAGCTTCTTGATGCTCTCATACGATTCCAGACACCCCGCCCGGTTGCAGGGCTCGGTGAAGCTGACCGTGATCCCGTAGGACCGCCAGTAGGCGGCGAACTCCTCCTCCTGCCCTTCGTTCTCGCGTTGCCGGAGGAACTTGACCCCGACGCGGCGGGGTCCGAGGCGCTGGATCAGGGACAGCGTATTGCCCAGGACGCGGTGCAGGTCCAGCCCCTGGCGGATCCTGGCAAAGGTGTCTTCGCGGATAGAGTCGATGCTCACGCTCACGTGGTCGATTCCGCAGGCCTCCAGCTCGCCGATCACGGCTGCCGTCAGGGGCGACCCGTTGGTGACGGTCGAGAGGCGGACGTTGCGACCCAATAGCTGCCTGGCGAGCCGCACCCGAGCGGCGAATTCGCGGTCGAGCAGGGGCTCGTTCTGGAGCATCAGAGTGACACGGCGCACGGTGCCGGAACGGTGGATTTCGGCGAGGATCCGGCGGTAGAGCTCATCGTTCATCCGATGGACCGGCGCCGTCTTGTCGAGGGCGGAATAGGGACACATGATGCAGGCCGCATTGCAGCGATCGATGGTCTGGATCTGAACCCTCGAAGGCCCCCGGCGGCGGGAACGGCGAGCAGCAGGGTCGTAGGAGCGGATGTCGCGCAACCACCGAACCGCCTCGCGCGACTTGCCGAGAAGCCGCTTGACCGGAATTCCCATAAATGCTTACAGACACTATACAACGGGCAAGACGCCGCTCTGCGCGAGAAAGCTGGGTCTGCGATGGCGCGGGCTGGAAGGTCGTCGGCTGCGCCACCCAACCGCCTCTGCTCGTGCGACGGGTTATGCGAAGGTCGCCCGGCATCATTGACATTCTCACGGCCAAGCCCCGCGGCTATGACCGGATGGCCGGCCACTCGGAAAGCAGTCCGCGATCCGGCGGCGGCGCGTGGCGTGAGCGGCTGGCACCTCGGGTCCAGACGAGGCGTGACACCGGCCCGGAGAGCGCACGCGCTCAGACACCAGGGCGCTGCCCGATGCGTCCCAGCAGCGGGAGGCGGGTCACGTTCGAGTGTGCCGTGATCCAGGCGCAATGGCCAGAAGGATCACAATTGGCTCACGCCTACGGGAAGCCGACTCCGCGACCGAGTGCCATCCGCGCCGGGGAACGGATTGGGAGAATAGCCAAGCCCTTCATAAGCGCCCTGTGCGGCGTACCAGCTGCGCGAGTATGATGCCTGCATGCCACGCTCGTTCGCAGTATTCACGTGTGCGGCATTCACACTCTCCTGTTACGCCCAGGATCGTTCCGGGCTCGCTGAAATCCTGAACTTCGAAGCACCGCACTCGGGCTCGCAGCCCAGCGGGTGGAGCGCCTATCCCGCCGGCAGCGTCTTTATGGACGATTAGATCGTGCACGGCGGCAAGTGGGCCGTACGCATCGAACGCTCGCCCGACA
>JBEKHU010000176.1:0-6526 GCA_050012115.1 Bryobacteraceae bacterium
AGCATATGGCGCGGTTTCTGCGATGACAAATTCCGCGCCGCGAGCCGACTCGCGGCCCCTGCTTTCTAGGGCGCGCGTTTTAGCGTTGACACGTTTTCACGCCTTCGCTATACCGGCAGTCGAGGGCATTTATGAAGAAAGAAGGGGAGAAGACTCCGGTCTCCAGCCGGGCGCTGATGGCACGGATCAACCATCTGCTGGCATGCGAGAACAAGAAAATCTGCGTGACCCGAAGCGACCGGGACAGGTATATTTACGGCGCATACCACGTGGTGGACACCTGCAGGAACGAGACGATCGACTACGTGCGCGATCTCGAATGCTACGCGCGGGAACTCGGCGCGATGGCCGACTGGGAAGAAATGGTCGGGGAGTAGCCGCAGGTAGCGCGGCCCACTGAAAGGACATGGACAATGGCGGTCTACAGACCGAAGGACTCTAGCAACTTCTGGTACGATTTCAGCTTCAAGGGAGAGCGCATCCGCGAGAGCGCGGGCACGAATAGCGAGAGGCTGGCCCGCGCGGCCGAACAGGCGCGGCGGCGCGAGATGGAGCGCAGCTTCGCCGGGGTGCCCCTGGAGGATCGCAGGCGGCGGCTACAGCACGTCTCGGAGAGCATCAGCAAGTATCTCGCAGCCTTCGAGCAGGATCACCGGACGCGCCCCAATAGCGTGACGTTCGAGCGGAACCGCCTGGCTACGGTGAAGCGCATTCTCGGGGCGCGGCTGCGATCAGAACTAACCGAGGCGACGATCCGTGAATACATCGCCACGCGCGAGGCTGAGGGCGTGAGCGGGCGGACGATCAATGCCGAGCTAAGGAGCCCTGGCGCGGGCCATCGGCGCGAAATGGGGCATGCTGTGGCCCGGCGTGGGCCATCGGGAAGAGAACGAGGACGTGGGCCGCGCGCTAGAGCCGGAAGAGGAGCAGCGCATCCTCGCGGCGGCGGATTCTAAGCTGCGCTGGCGCTGGGCCGCGTTCGTCATCCGCACGTTGCTCATGACCGGCATGCGCGTCGGCGAACTGCTCAATGCGACCTGGAACCAGGTGGACATGCGGCGCGGCCTGTTCAGGGTGGGGCGGGCGAAGACAGTCACGGGCACGGGCAGGCAGATCCCCATGACGGCGGAGCTTCTGAGCTTATTCAGTGCGTACCGTGCGCTATATGAGCGGCGCTTTGGGCCGTTCCATGCGGAGTGGTACATCCTGCCAGCGGGCAAACCGCAGCCGCATGATCCGAGACGGCCCTGCGCTTCGATTGAATCTTCGTGGCGCGCGATCCGCAAGGCGGCGCGCGTGAAGTGCAGGCTGCACGATCTGCGCCACACGGCCTGCAGCAAGATGGGCGAGGCGGGCGTGCCCGACGCCACCATCATGGCGCTGATGGGCCACTTGAGCGAGGCCATGCTGCGGCGCTACTCGCATTCGCGCAGGGCTTCGGCGCGGCAAGCCGTTGAAGCCTTGAGCCTGGGCGAATCGCAGGTGTATGGTCACGTCACGAAATCCCCCAAGATTCGGCGTTTAGCCGCAGTGGGGTAAATGCAAGGCGTTGAAAACATGGGGCTTGAAATTCTTTAAGGCAGTGATCCAGCATCACAGCTTCAGCCAACCCGCATAATCCAAATTTCGAGGCGTTGTATGCCGCGCCGCCGGCGAATGCGTTCTTGCCCGCCAGACTGGAGATATTCACAATCCACCCTCCGCCGCGTTTCCGCAGCCGGGGCAGCGCTTCATGGATGCAGTAATATACCCCGTCGAGGTTGGTTCCCAATACGGCCCTCCATTCACTGGCCTGCAGCGAGCCCAAGTCCTTGAAAATGCCGAGACCGGCATTGTTGACGAGAATGTCCAGCCCGCCGAACTCGCCGTCGAGCCACTGGAACAACCGCGCCACCGAATCCCGATCGGAAACATCCGACTGAATTCCTGCAATCTTCCCGCCAGCCTCGGCCAGGTCATTCTTCAGGTGGGCTGTGATCTGGTTGACCCCCTCCCGTACACTCTCCGTGCGCAGGGCACAGATCGCTACGGCGGCTCCCGCGTTCCCCAGTCGTTCCGCGATAGCCCGCCCGATGCCCCGCGCCCCGCCCGTGACCAACGCCGTTTTCCCTTTGAGATTCAGTGTCATGGGACAAGCATCCCACGCCGCGGGCCGGCGGCGGAAATGGAACAGTCAAGCTATACTGAGGTCTGCAAAGCCGTTGCGACGGGTGGGGTTCCCGGCGGGGGCTCCCGGGGAATTGCCCATTCGGAAACAACTGGCTCCGCCTTCACGATGACCGACTTCTCCATCCTCTGGCTACGAGTTGCCGCAGTCCTTTATCTTGTTGGGCTTACGCACTCCATCGTGACTCTGCTGCGGCGCGAATCACGCCTCTTTCAGGTGGCGCTCGTGGCCGTCCAGGCGGCCGTGGTGTTCCATTTTGTCTCCATCGCGGA
Organism: Bryobacteraceae bacterium; assembly: GCA_050012115.1. Classification (GTDB taxonomy): domain Bacteria; phylum Acidobacteriota; class Terriglobia; order Bryobacterales; family Bryobacteraceae; genus CAIVVT01. The sequence continues at coordinate 2,440 of JBEKHU010000176.1, forward strand.
ACACACCTTGGCGCTGGGCCGTCTGCCCGTCGGCAACTTCTTTGAAACTTCGTCCCTGTGCGCGCTGCTGTTCGCGGTCGTATTCCTGATCGTTTACTGGCGCTACAAGTTCATCGGACTGAGCCTGTTTGTCTTCCCGCTGGTCGCGGTCCTGAGCGTCGCCGCCGCCATGGGCGCTCCGCTCGCCCCGTGGGCCAACCGCGAGGTGCGCGACGTCTGGCTGCTGGTGCACATCGTTCTCGTGCTGGTCGGCTATTCGGCGCTCCTGCTCAGCGCTGGCGCCGCGGTTTTCTATTTGATCCAGGAACGGCATCTGAAGCGCAAGCAGATCAGCCGCTCGTGGCTCGGCGTGCTCAACAGCGAGAGGATCCCGCCCCTGGCCACGCTCGACTCGTTGATCACGCGTTCCATGAGCATCGGCTTCGTCGCCATCACCCTGGCGGTGATCGCCGGGAGCACCTGGGCCTCCATCGAGATGGGTGTGCGCTGGATCAGCCAGGCGAAGATCGCCGTCTCGCTCATCACTTGGGGCTTTTGGCTGCTGATGGTCTTTCTGCGCGTCTCCGCCGGATGGCGCGGGCGTAAGGCCGCGATTCTGGCCCTGACCGTGCTCGGCTTCTGCGCGCTGACCTGGGCCGCCCATGTGGGTCTGCGGCCGTTGTTGATGAAATGAAGCTGCTGCTCACAGGCTTGAGCCACCACACCGCGCCGGTCGAGGTGCGCGAGCGGCTCGCCATCCCCGAACCGGCCCTGGCCGATGAGTTGGCCGCTCTGCGCCAGCGCGCCGGCGCAGACGAGGCGTTGATTGTTTCGACCTGCAACCGCGTCGAGGTCGCGATCACTTCCGAGAACGACTCCGCGGCTGGCGCCGTCCGCGAATTCTTTACGGAGCACAACATGCCCGGCGCGGCTTCCGGGGCCGGCTCACTCGACGGGTACCTCTACGAGCTGACCGACCGCGACGCGATCCGCCACATTTTCCGCGTCGCCGCGAGCCTCGATTCCATGGTGCTGGGCGAGCCGCAGATCCTCGGGCAGATGAAAGCCGCCTATGCCGCAGCTCGGGCCGGCGGCGCGCTGCACGGCATTCTGGACGACGTGCTCACCCGCGCTTTCAGCGTCGCCAAGCGCATCCGCACCGAGACCGGCATCGGCCGCAGCGCCGTGTCGGTCAGCTATGCCGCGGTTGAGCTGGCGCGGCAGATCTTCGGCGACCTGAAGGGTAAGACGGTACTGATCGCCGGGGCGGGGAAGATGAGCGAACTGGCTGCGCGCCACCTGCACGGCTCGGGCTGCGACCGCATCCTGGTGACTAACCGCACCCGTTCGCGGGCCGTGGAGATGGCCGAGTTGTTCGGCGGCCAGGTCATCGACTACGAGGATTGGAAGCCGCGTCTGGCCGAGATGGACATCGTCATCACCTCCAGCGGCGCCGCGGACTACATACTGCGCCGCGACGAGCTGCGCCGGGCGCTCGACAAGCGCCGCAACCGGCCGATGTTCGTCATCGATATCGCGGTGCCGCGCAACGTCGAGCCGGCGGTCAACGAACTGGAAAACGTTTTTCTCTACGACATCGACGACCTCGGCCGCGCCGTCGAGCAGAACCTTAAGGCGCGCCAGCGGGAAGCCGAGGAAGCCGAGCAGATCATCGAGGGCGAAATCGAGCGCCTGATCGGCCGCTGGAAAGCGCGCGTAGTCGCGCCAACGCTGGTGAAGCTCCAGCAGCAGCTAGATGAGTTGGCGCGCGCCGAGATGGAGCGCGTGCGGGGGAAGCTGAGCGAGCTGAGCCCGCAGCAGGAAGAGGCGCTGGCCGCTTACACGCGCGGATTGCTCAACAAAATCGCGCACGGCCCGTTGACCGAGATCCGCCGAGCCGCCGCGCTGCCCAACGGCGAGGAGACCATCGCCCTCATTCGCCGCATCTTCCGGCTGGAGGATTAGTCTGAATCCAACGCGCCGTGCCGCTGGCCGCGGCAGGCGCAGGTCTAATCCACCAGCGGTACTGCTCGCAAAGGAATGCGGGAGAAGGTCGCCGTGCCTGTGAGGGTTCACAAGGCCGGCTGGTCGGAGTTGGCGAGCCGTGCAGAACCGCTAAGGCGATTTGGAATCAATATGGTGCGGACGGGGAGACTCGAACTCCCATGGGTTTTCCCGCCAGATCCTAAGTGGCAAGCATCGACCTTCTCGCAAAACGTCAAAAGCTGTAAGCGTTTCTGCGCGCGCAACTTAACGCCATGTTGGGGTAAACTGACATTGGCGGAGATATGGCGAAAGCGCGGGAAAAGTTGCACCATAGTTGCACTGCCGAAAAACGTAAGCTGGAGTATCTCGGCCCGGACCCATACGCCACGCCCAACCAAATTGCCAAGGCGGCGTGGCGCCGCTTCTTCGAGGCCATGGAGTTGAAAGCGCCGGACGTAGTGGCCGAACTGCGCGGGACGGATCGGATGGAAGCCGCGGCTTGGTGCCTAAAGCATGGCCTGACTTTCCAGGGATCAGCGTCCAGGCATGCAACCATAGAGGCTGGGCTGCGGCAAGGAGTGTGGCTGTTCTGGCTGGATCCGGGATACGTACCCAACTTCGACATCGTCCTCGCGGACGTCGTCTCTCACTGCGAGGTCCCATTATCGCCGGCCGTCGTCGCGGTCAACTGGTTCGCCGGCGAGACCGAAGAGGAAGCCTATGTGAGGACCTGCGGCGACGTGCAGCGGGAACTCAGGAGAACCAAGGATCTCTTACGGCAAGCCGGCTGCGTGGATACACCGCAGAAGGATGGCGACCAGCATTTCGTCTGGTTGGTGCACTCGCAGGTCCTCGGATTCAGCAACCGGAAGATCGCCAAGGAGTTCCATCGCGGTTCAGTCGACAGCCCTGGCAAAGTCGAAGGCTGCGGTGCTGTTTCGGATGCCCTCGCCAAACTTCGGAAACTGATGAAGCTTGATCCTCCGCGCAAGCCTGGGCGCCCGTCGAAATAACTCAGCCAACCTCAAAAATGGACGGGCGGGTATCGAAAACGAAACCGTCCATTCCTTTGCCAAAACCTGGCGTACTCTCGCGTTATGGCCAGCTCCACAGTTCAACTTGCAACGTTGTTGACCGCCAAAGAGACTGCCGAAGTCTTGCACGTTTCGATCTACCGCGTGAACCAAATGTCCAGGGATGGCATGCTGTCGGCGGCCGAAGTGCGCCTGGGCCGCCCGCGGCGCTTCGATCCCGAGGGCATCAAGACATTCATCGCCGGCGGCGGGGTGCGCTTGCCGGGCGACTGGCGCAAACGGCCACAGGCGGCAACACCGAAGGCGTGACGCCATGCCAGACGAGGCAACACAGGCGCAGCGGGCGCAGATCGGGCGCCCGCTTACCGAAGAAGATCTGACGGCCCTGGAGGGCCGCTGGATCCCTCCCAATGTGGCCCTGGCCGCTGGGATCCGCCGCGTCTCCTTGAACGAGGCCCAGGACCTGTTGGGCCGCAGCAAAGGCGACTTTTCCGGCTTGTACGTCCCGTTTTATAAGCCCGGCGCAACCCACGAACATTACTTCAGGATCCGCCGCGACAGGCCGGATATCGAGATCGTGGCTGGGAATGTCGAGAAGCAGTCGCGGAAGTACATCGGGCCGCCTGGCGGCAACCGGATCTACTTCTCCTTCAGCACCACACCCGAACAATGTCAGGACGTCGCGCTGGATGTCGTGGTCCTCGAAGGCGAATTCAAGTGCCTGGCGGCGCAACGCCTCAGCCTGCACGCTACGTCGGGTAAGCGGTTTCTGGCCATTGGCCTCGGTGGAGTCTGGAACTGGAAAGGCGTCATCGGCAAGGCGAACGGGCCCAACGGTGAACGCCTGGATGTACACGGCGCCATCAGCGACCTTGACCTCCTCGAATGGAAGGGCCGAAAGGCGACGATCGCCTTCGATGCGGACGTCGCGACCAACACCAGCGTCCAGGCCGCGCGCCGCGAACTCAGTAAGGAGTTGCGCGGCCGCGGCGCTTCAGTCGCGTTCTTTGAGTGTCCGCTGGTTCGGGGCAAAGGCCTCGACGATCACATCGTCGCTGTTGGGCCCGACCAGGTGATCGAGGAGATGG
>JBEKHU010000177.1:0-6524 GCA_050012115.1 Bryobacteraceae bacterium
TTCCTCCAGATCGGCTCGCGCACCACCCAGCAGGTCTGGCTCAGAGACGATCGGCGGTTGAGCGATTTCACCGAGATCTCGCGGCAGCTCTACGTCCATCGCGCGCGGACCAATCCGCAGGATTCGTTCCAGCTCCCGCGGAGCCAGGAAGAACTCACCTCGCGCTTTTCGGCCGCCGCCCAACGCTCCGATCCCCTGACCAGGCGGCCCTACCAATACATCAAGCAGGACGCAACCCACTACATGCTGTGCGCGGGATTTGAAGCCCCGTCGCCGGTCGAATGGCAGGGCGATCCGATGTGGCATCACGCGGCCGGCCACGCGTGCATCGCATTCGACGTCACGCGGCTGGATGCTTACTTCCCGCCGTCCCAGCACGAGTGAGCCGGCCGGCCGCGTTCGGCGGCCATTTCACGCCCCCGTGCACGGAACGCTACAGCGTGTCGTGCTCGTGCTGCTGCGGGCATTCGCAGCAGTCGGTGCAACGGTGGCATTTCTCGCACAGGTGGTTCGGGCAGGCGTCCAGCGTGCACCAGACGCAGATGTCGCGTGAAGGCTCGCCGCAGACCGAACAGGCGAATGTTGGCTCGGACGGCGGCGTGCCTAGTTTCTGGGCCGGGGCTGGAGGATTTGAGTTCTGCAACGTTGTGCCTCTTTCTGGGCGACGTCAAGTTCCTTCTCGCGCTGCTGCGCCATCTCGAGCGACTGTGAACGGAGCCATTCCAGGCCGCCGGAAAGCGAACCGAGGATCGAGTCGAGCAGATCGGCGATCGCCGGATTCTGGTAGCGCCGGACGCCCTGGCTCAGCGAGACGGCCTGCTGGTCCAGGCTCTCGATGCGGACCAGCGTCTCGAGCATCAGGCTGAGGCGATCGGGCTGGACCGACCAGCGCGCGATGGCGTTCTGGACGTTGGAGAGGCCGTCCAGGCAGGCCTTGTGCTGGTTCTGGTAAGCCTCCGAGCCTCCCTCCACGGTCCAGGATCCGGGCTGGATCTGGTCGAGAATCGGCCTGAGCAGGGTGACATCCTTACCCAGTTTCTCGATGCGAGGGCGTTGGTCCCAATCGGGCGCTGCACCGGGAGGAGTCTGGGCCGGCGAGGCCGGCGCCTGGAAGAAGAACAGGAGCGGAAGCAATGCCTGGTACACGTTCACTCTCAGTGTACAGCCGGGCGCGGTTCAAGCTGCGATCCATCAGACTGCTGGGGCTAGTGATGCGGTGGCGGGGGCGGCGGCGGCGGTTTCGCGCCGTGGTCGCCGGGCAGTCCCCCGCTGCCGGAGATGGGACCTGCGCCGCCGGGGAAGTGCGGTACGCGGACCATGACCTGAACGAAGATGTCGGATGCCATCTGCACCGCGCGCATACTATCGAAATGCCGCGCCTCGTCGATCGGCAGATTGCGGTGAATGGTCAATTCCTGCCCGGCATTCAGGATCTTCGGAGTGCCGGAGCGCGGCATCAGCCGATGTTCCACCGCGACGGAACCCTCTTCCACCAGGACGACGGTCGATTCCTCCTCGTCGTCCACGGTGACGTCAAAGGTCGTGCCGCGGACCGAGATGATTGCGGTGGGTGTGAAGACGCGGTTCGGATTGGGCTGTCCTCCGGGGCGCTGGACATGCACGCGGATGCGGCCCAGCCAGACGTCGAGCAGGTCGCGCAGGCTTCCCGGGTTAGCGCGGAAGGTGACCTGAGAATTCGGGAAGATCTCAAACGTGCTGCCGTCGGAGACGCGGAAGGTTGCGTGCCCATCCGCGCCGGTGACTACGACCTGATGGACTCGCACGACGTCGCCGGTGTCAATCGCCCAGTAGGTGCTGTTGCGGTAAATGGAGACCTGGCCATCGCGCGTCAGCACACGGGCAGCGACGTCTTCGCCGAACACGCTGTCGAGGCCCGGGAAGCCCTGCGCATGACACAGTAATGGGGTGAGCGTTGCAAGCAGCGCCAGCTCAGACCCCCATTTCATATGGCCATTCTCCTCACGCACAGACTCGGATCCCCGGCCGCGGAATGCGCGCCTGAATCCAAGCCTCGATGTCAGTCTACCACTGCTGTCGGCAACTGCAAGTGATAATAAGGCTTAATAGGCCTAAAACCAAAGCACTAAGTGAAGCCACAGACTGTTCATGTCGATCATCTGAACTGGCCGAGAGAAGCGTCTAAGGGAGTAGAATCAACCTAGGCGATGGAGTATCTGGTCCCAATCCGGAGTGCCGGGCCTGTTCTGCGGCTGGCAATCGCGGCCGGTCTGCTGGCCCATTGCGTGCTGGGCCAGGCGCCGGCTACGGCGGGCAAGCCCGATTGGCGGCGCGTGGGAACGCTCACACTGGCCGAGGGCCGGCCTTCTCCGTCCGCGGGCGGGCCGGTGGAGCGGGTGGCGTTCCTGGCCGATGGAGGCCTTGTAGCGGGGTTGCCCGGAGGACGGTTCTGGCGGACGGCCGATGGAGAAGCGTGGACAGCGGCGGACACGGCGCCCCAGCCCGAGCCTTTGGCGGGAGCGGTCCGGCTGCCGGAGTCCGGCGCGCTGGTCCGTGAATCGCGGCGCGGTCCGGCGCTGCTGTACGCGGGCGGCGAGCAGGTCTGGCGGTCCGGGGATGGTGGACGCACGTGGAGCAACCTGACCCAACTCCGCGCAGGCTCACTGCTCGGCGCCCGGGTCGACGATCTGGCGGTGGACCCGGAGAACCCGGACCGGGTGGCTGTCGCGGCGGCAACCGGCGTCTGGATCTCGCAGGACGGCGGGCTTTCGTGGCAGGGCTGGAACGAAAACCTGCCGGCCTTTCGGGCGGCGCGGATTCTGGCCGCGCCGGCTCGCGGGCGGGGCTTGCAGGTGGCGCTGGCCGGTGCCGCGGGTACCAGGGTCGTGGAATGGGCTCCCGGTTTCCGGCTGGGCTGGTTGCCCATTGAGGGGGCCGACAAGGACGAGCTGCTCCGAGGCGCTTACGGCCGGATCCTGGGCACGCGGCTCAGCGCCGCCGCCGAGGGCGGAGGCGCCCTGTATGCCGGCTCGGAAGACGGACGGCTGTGGGCCAGCCTGGATGGTGGGCAGAGCTGGCGGCCGGCCTCCAGCTCCAACGCTCTTAGCGAGGTCCTGCGGATCGCAACCGATCCGCAGGACGGGCGATTTGCGGTTGCCGCCCTGGCCGGCAGCGAGGGCAAGGGTGTACGGGTTCTGCGAACGCTGGACGGCGGGGCGAGTTGGGACGACCTGACGGCCGACCTGCCCGAGGGACGGGTGAACGGCCTGGCCTTCGACCGGCCCACGGGCGCACTCTACGCCGCGACGGACCGCGGCGTCTTCCTCTCCTACCAGGGGTTGAGAGCGCCGGAGCCGGCAGCCCGCTGGCAGGCGCTGACCGGGCTACCGGAGGCTCCATCGATCGACGTGCGGCTCGACGAGCCCGGTGTCCGGGTGCTGGCCTCGGTGGAGGGATTCGGGGTCTTCGAGAGTCCGGCGCCGCACCGGGTGCGGCAGCCGTTGCTGTTGCATGCCGCCGACTACGGCCAGCGTCCGGCCGCTCCGGGCGCGTTGCTGACGATTGCCGGCAGCCGCGCGGAGATGGTGACGGCCAACAGCCTGCCGGGCGTGGTGCTGTCGGCCACCCCGATCGAGTCGCAGATTCAACTGCCGTTCGATGTGGCTGGCGACTCGGTCCGGATCACGGCGCAGCGCGCGGGCGCGGCGGCGCTGAGCTTCGGCCTGCCGCTGCGGCAGGTGGCGCCGGCGATTCTGGTGGATGGCGACGGCTTTCCGGTGGTCATCGACGGCGACTCCGGCTCGCAGGTGGATGCTCTGAACCCCGTCCGGCCGGGCGCGCGGCTGCAGGTTCTGGCGACCGGGTTGGGGCGCGTACGGCCGGACTGGCCGGCCGGCATGCCCGCCCCCGCGGATCGTCCTCCGGCCGTGGTGGCGGCGATGCGGGTGCTGGTGGACGGCCTGCCGGCGCACCTCACGCGGGCGGTGCTGGCGCCAGGGTATGTCGGGTTCTACCTGGTGGAGTTCGATGCGCCCGACTTCCTGAACGCCGGCGTGGCCGAGATCACCGTGGAGGCCGCCGGACAGCTCAGCAACCCGGTGCGGGTCTACACGGTTCCGGAGTAGCGGCGGCAGACGATCCTGGCCAAAGACGGGGGTACCCATGAATCGGCGGACTTTGGTGCGCGCCATGGCGTCCCTAGTGGGGGCCGCGGCGGTACCGGCGCAGGAGAAGAAGCAGGAGGCCGAAAAGCTCGCGCCGTACTACCCGACGCCCAAACCGGTGGTCGAGCGGATGCTCCAGTTCGCCGGTGTGAAACCGGGCGACAAGGTGTTCGACCTGGGCAGCGGCGACGGGCGCATCGTCATCATGGCGGCGCAGCAGTTCCAGGCGGATGCGACCGGCGTGGAGATCGACGAGCGTCTGGTGAAGGAGAGTTCCGAGCGGATCCACAGCCTGGGGCTGGACGGGAAGGCGCGCATCGTCCAGGGGGACCTGCTGAAGCAGGACTACTCCCCGGCCGACGTGCTGATGGTTTACCTGCTACCGAGCGCCAACGAGAAACTGCGGCCGATCCTGGAGCGGCAACTGCGCAGCGGCACGCGGATCGTGGCCCACGACTTCCTGTTCCGCGGCTGGACGGCGGAGCGGGAACAGTACATCGAGGACGACGGCGCGGGGCGCAGCCACACGCTGTTCCTGTATGTGATCCACAAGTAGCACCACACAGGTGTGGAATCGTCGAGCCGGCGCTTGCCCCCTCGATGCATGAAGACAGGGGCGAGTGCGACGTGACCGCGCAACCCGGCGTGCTGTCCACAGGCGCAAAAATGATTAATTGGCTATCATTCGATTTGTTATTCGCCGCACATTCGCTTTTCAAAGAGCGCCGCCGGAGCGCCGTACAAACGGCCGGCCACTTAGAGCATACTCCCGGCTGTCAAGCTGCTGGTGCGGGAACCGGGGTTACATTCTTAAGTGATTGAAAAGGGGATGATTATGGGGGAGAGTGGGGGTGAGGAGAGAATGTGAGCCGGGTTTGGGATGGGGGGAAACAGGGACGGAGCGGAATGTTTAAGCTGCTTCCCGCTTCTCCTTCCCGCTTCCCTTCTATCAGGCGGCCCCCTTCCGTCCTGGCGCCTGTGGAAATGACGACTAGAACAGTGCCGCCTGCTGGCCGGTCGCGACCACGCTGATCGCGCGTACTACCCGCCGATAGGGGATGTTGGCAAAATCCGGAAAGGCAATCCACTGCCCATCTCGCCAGGACGAGTAGTACCAGCGCGCGAGCAGCGCGACGTGCTCCTGCCGCTCCCGTACCGCGACACGCGGCGCCGGCAGGCCATGGACGATCTCTCGCAGCCGCCGGTCCATTGGGATCATCTCGCTGCCGGCCGCCACGCGAAACGGAGCCTCCGGCAGCCAGACACCGCCGGCCAGGAACCGCAGCGACACCGTGCCCGCGTTCACCGATGGCAATACCGCCACGCCAAACAGAAGTTCCAGGTCCGTCGCCAGTTCGTCCCTCAAACGCAGCACCTGCTCCACTCTCTGGTAGCGCTCATGCTGCCGCCGGGCCTCTTCAAACTGCATCTCTTCGCTGAAACGGTCGCGCGCCGCCGCGATGGAATGCAGTTGCGAATCGCCGCCCGTCGCCAGGAACTCCACCAGCCGGTTCACCTCGCTGCGGTACTCCTCGGCGCCGACCACTTCCTGGCACGGTCTCAGGCAGCGCATCATTTCCCCGTAGATGCACCCCGGATGCTCGGGAGTGGGCGACAGATCCTCCTGGCAGCGCCGGATCTGGAACAAATCGAGCACCTCCTGTTCGAAGCGTTCCGCCGCGGCCCGCGTCCGGAATGGACCGAACTGGCACGCCCGCGATCCGCTGAGCCGGCTGGTCACCGTGGTCCGAGGGAATTCATTCGCTAGCAGTACCTTCACGAAAGGCGCCGGGCGGAGGCGGACGATGCGCTCATAATCGCCGGCGAAGTGCCGCCGGGCCATCTCGTAAAAGAGCAGGCTGGTTTCGAGTTTCGAAGCCGTCAGCCGGTACTCGACCCGCCCCGCAATGTCCCGCAGGTTCAGCCGGCGTGAGACCGTGCCTTCCTCGCCCAGCAACCGTTTCAAGCGCCGTCTGAGAAACCCGGTTCGCGACAGGTACGGCCGCGCCCGCTCATCGCCCTCCTTCGGCCAGACCAGAAAAACCGCGGGGCGATCCGGCGCTGCCTCGAGATCGCGTTCGAGAGACGGTCCGATTTCGAATGCGCCCTCGGTCATCGACTCATCCTTGAGAAACCGGCCCGGGACCTGATTCCGGCGCGCACCCGCGCGCTCCCCCGCGGAACCGACAGGTTGCCCGGACTCACGAGTTCGATTGTACCCGGGGCGCCGCCATCCGCCCCTTCCGCCGGGAACCGACCGGCGGCTGAGCCGCCTTGCCACCCACGCTTCCCCTCGTGGCGAGCCTTCAGGCCAAGCCCTCTACCGCGCCGCGATCGGCAGCGTGTCGACCACTAGCTGTTCGTCCGTTTTGAGGATCAGCA
>JBEKHU010000178.1:0-6521 GCA_050012115.1 Bryobacteraceae bacterium
AGGACCGCTCTCTTGCTGAGTCGCGCCCTGCTGCGACTCCGGAGGGAACAGTGGCTCGTGTGTGCCGCGGGCATAAAGCTGGGGGTCCTTCCCGAAGTAGTCGGCTAGGACCATTCCCTTGTCGCCGATGAACAGGATGCCTTCTTTGGATGCTCCGATATTTGCCGCCTCGATTTCTTCGGGCAGGCGCGGTCTTATGCCGCCGTCGTACCAGAACAGTTCCAGTGCGGGCATATCCGCCCGCGCCGCGAATTTGAAGCGAATGGTGCAGGCGGTCGGGTAAGAAAAGTCGTTCTTCATGGGCCCGCTCACTTGCTCCACGATCCTGCAAGTGTGGGTCGCCCACGCCTCGGCGCTGACCGGAGCGCTCAGGTCGAGCTTGGTGAATACCGGCCATAGGCTGTAGATGCCCATGTCCGCCATGGCCCCGCCGCCGAAGTCGAACCAGCCGCGAAACACGCCATGCGTGTATTGCCGGTGATACGGGCGATCGAGCGCGGGTCCCAGCCACAGGTCCCAGTCCAATCCCTTCGGGACTGGCGGGGTGTCGGTGGGGATTTCCGTGTATTGGGGCCACACGGGTCGGTTCGTCCAATTGTGGATTTCGCGCAGCCGGCCGATGACTCCCTCTTTGATCCTGGCTGCGATCCTGCCGTTGCCGGTTGCGGCTCCCCAGGCCAGCAGATGTGTCGCGGCCTTCGTCTTACGCGCCGTTTCGATCACCAGTCTCGCCTCGTACATCCGGTTGGCAACCGGCTTGTGCATCAACACATGCTTGCCTTTCTTCATCGCCGCGATAGAGATAGTGGCGTGCAGATGGTCGGGAGTCATAATCTTCACGGCATCCAGGTCTTTCTCTTTCTCGAACAATTCCCGGAAATCTGAATAGGCGGCGCACGCCTTGAACTTCTCCGCGCCCCGCTGGTTGGCATAGTACGTGTCCACCACTTCGCGCCCGATTTCGCGGCCCCCGGGGCAGCCGTTGTCGTTTTCTCTCCAGGTGGGATTTCCCAGGTATTCGCGTATTCTGTTCCGGATGCTGCCCTTGCTCCACTCCATGTAGTCGCTGCTATCGGCGTTCGGATCACAGACGGCGACGATCTGTATTTCGGGGTCGGCGAGCAGGTTCCCGAGCTCCCCCAAACCCTGTGTGCCCATGCCGATGTGGGCCAGCGTGATCTTGTCGCTCGGGGCAATATGTCCGGCACCCCCGAGGACGTGCCTCGGTACGATTGTGAAAACTGTGGATGCGATTGCCGATCCGACGAATCGTCGGCGATTGATTTCAGACATCTATTCCTCTTTGCTCTTGCTGCTTCCTCAGACCCGGCGTTGCAGAGGGATTCTGAGATTAAGGTAGGACTATGCCCAATCGCTTACAAGGTTGCCCTAGGTGAAGTAACGGTGAACGGAAAGGCCGCTTCCCGCCGCAACGACCGATCAAAACGCTCTTTATTTTCAATGATTTTCAGGAGTTACGCAGGTTGCCTTCAGGTTACTTCACAGTGGTCCCCAGTTTTCCCTCTTGTCCTTGCATGAAAGCGCTGCCGTTTGTTGACGGTTTCCTGCGTTCGGTTTGCCCTCAACATCGAAAAATCAAGCCTCCTGCGATACACTTCTTGGGACCAAAGTGGCGGATACAGCCTCACACGGGCGCGGCTTGCGACCCTAAGCTGTTGAACAGGCTCGGCACACGAACTGCCACCCCCAACCCGAGACCCCCGTCTATCGTCGACTCATTGCGAACAAAATGGCCTGAGCAATGGGGCCCGCTATTGCTGGAATGCACGGTTTGATATGATTTCTAGCAGCATGGAGCGGACTGGCCCGCCGACGGAAAAGTCGCCCTCAAATGAGGAGAGGCGTCGCCAAGTCGAGCGCGTGCTCGGCTCGGTGACCTTTTCCAACGCTCCCGGTCTCAAGTCTTTCCTGCAGTTCGTCGTCTCCTTGGCCGAGGGAGGCCGCACTGAGGAGATCAGCGAGTACGCCATCGCGACCCAACTATTCGGCCGGCCGCCGAGTTTCGATCCCGCCTCCGACACGATCGTCCGCACGCAGGCCTACAGGCTCCGGCTGAAGTTGAAGGAGTATTACGAACAGGAGGGGAAAGAGGACGAAATTGAGATCGATGTTCCAAAAGGTCACTACGTCCCGCTCTTCCATTTTCGGCGCCACAACGCCTCCCATGAACAGGTCCCTTCCAGCGAAGTTCCAGTGCAGCCGGGACCGGTTTCTGCCGCACCCACGGCCGTGCGCGACAAGCTCTGGATGCGCATCACGGGAGTGATTCTGCTTGCGCTTGTGATCTTCATCGGCGGCGCTGCGGTCGGCACTCAGTGGTCAGGCAGAAGACAATCAGCCTCGCCCACGAAATTGACTCAAGGAATCGAGGCCCAGTTTTGGAGTGGCTTTTTCAATGCGAATCGCCACATCATTGTGGCCTTCTGGGACTTCAACTACATCGTTTCATTGGGTAATAACGTGCTGCTGCCCATCCAGGGGAGGCCGCTGGTGGAGAGATTCATTCCGGCCGACCCAAAGGCCGCCGCCAACCCCAAACTGGCGGCTATGGCTGGTCGCCTGTATTTCGAGAACGGGTTCGCCCCGCTGGGCGACATGCTGGGCGTGCAGCGCCTGTCGATGCTCTTCACGAATCTGGGCGCAACTACAGCGGTGATACGCGCGCATCAACTCACACTGGAAGAGCTGAAGAACAGTGACCTCGTCTTTCTGGGGTCGTTCGAGGATCGAGGCGATTTGCTGTGGCTGCCTGAACACTGGCCATGGCGCTTCGAGCGTAGGAGCGAACCAGACCTCTGGGGTACTTACATTGTCGACAAAGAAGCGCCAGCTGGCGCTGACTCCCGCTTCGGCCTCAAGTTAAATCAGGAGCATGTCCTCCAAACAGAACATGTGCTGGTCAGCGTCATCCCCGGTGTGAGCCCTCCCCGTCGCGTAATAATTCTTTCCGGATTGACGACCTCGGGTACCCAAGGCGGTGCTGAGTTCTTGACTTCGGAACCAGGCTTGCGCGATCTGCTGACTGCGATCGGTATCAGACAGAATGGACACTTGGTGTTCCCACGATTCTTCCAGTGCGTGGTGCGCGTGGAAGTAGCGCACGGACTCGACGTCATCTCAACGAAATACGTCACCGGGGCTGCGTTCCAGCCCAAACAATAGGTTAGATGGACGTTCGGCGACACTGCGGCCCTTTTCCCCGCTTCAAAAGCTGCTCGCCTTGGGCCTCACTACCATTCGGTTTCTCTTCGGATTAGGCCTTCGCGTTCGGCGGAACCCTCAGCCAGATCAACACCGAATCATGAACTGGCGCTGTGATCGCGGCTGCCTAAAGCGTCCACCCCTGGCGATATGGAGGATTGACCAGCGAATTTGCTTCCGCATCATTAGTGACGCGGAGATTCGCACTGTCCCACTCCAGGTACCTGGCTGTACGCGCGGCGAGCGTGCCTAGCAGCGCGACCTCCGTCATCCGGCTGCTGATTTCGAAGTTGCAGTGTGCAGGCCTATCACCCTTCGCGGCTCGAATCCACTCTTGATAGTGTCCAATGGTGCGCGGAAGTGTCTTCAGCGGCGGCTGAAAATCGCGGTATTTCTTTTCGGGCAGCAGTCGATTGGTCCCACCCGAATAGTCAGCCAGCAGTTTGCCCTCAGAACCTACAAACAGGAGTCCTGAGGACGGCATCGGCGTGTGCGGATCCAACTCGACGGGACGATGCGGACGTAGGCCTCCATCGTACCAGTGGACGCGCACGGAAGGATGCTGTCCCCGGGCCGGAAAGTCCCATGTGACCATCGTGGAGTAGCTCTCGCATTCAGGCGTCTCGATGAGTGGCGGTAATGTCTCCCGCCCGTCCGCATCCATATGGAACAAGCCACCATGCATCTTGCTCCGGCTGCCGTGGACACTCGTAGGCGCACCCAATTGAAGGGCCTCATAGAAGACATGCAGAGCGTGGCAGGTCATGTCGCCGACCGTGCCCGTTCCGAAGTCCCACCAGGACCGCCACAGCCAGGGGTGATACAGCGGGTGGAACGCGCGGTACGGGGCAGGCCCGATCCACCGATCCCAATCCATGCCCTCGGGCGCCGCGGAATCCGTCGCAGGACGCTGCTGGCCGGCCGGATATAACGGGTGATCGCACCAGATGTGTACTTCCGTAACCGGTCCGATGGTGCCCGCCAACAGGATCTCGGCCGTCGCCTGCGCTTCGTCGCTGGCCATGGATTGGACGCTCATCTGCGTCGCTACCTTGGCCTCGCGCGCAGCATTCGCGACCGCGCGAGCCTCGTACAGCGTGTGTGTCAGCGGCTTGGCGGAGTACACATGCTTGTGCATGCGCAACGCGGCCATCTGCACCATCGCATGGTTGTGATCGGGCGTAGCAACAACCACCGCATCGATGCTCTTTTCCTTTTCGAGCATCTCGCGAAAGTCGCGATACACCGCAGCTTTCGGATAGCGGCGAAACACCTTGGCCGCAAAGCTATGGTCCACATCACACAGTGCGATGATCCGTTCGCTCTCGCAGTTCTGTAGATAGCGGCGGCCCATTCCGGCCACGCCGACGCCCGCAATGTTCAATGTATCGCTAGGCGCCTGATAACCTGGTCCGCCGAGCACGTGGCGCGGGACGAACAAGGCGGCGGCAGTTGGGATGAGAGCGCGGCGAGTCAGTCCATCTTGATTCGACACGAGACACTCCTATGGCAGCGGCCTGAAGTAGATGTTCCGAAAGGCAACGGGTCCGTGGTCCCCTTGCAGCATGATCGGGTTCCGGGGCGCTTCGGGCAGTTCGAGCGCAGACCTGGTAGGGCCGCCAGATGTGACGTTATCGTGCACAAGCTGGCCGTTGTAGACAACCTTCTCGAACTTCGCGTCGCCAGTCTTTTTACCGGCATTATCAAAGCGGGGAGCTCTGAACCAGATGTGATAGAACTGCCATTCCCCTGGCGGTCTCGTTGCATTGGCGCGTGGCGGCGTGCCGCCGAATCCCTTGTTGTTCTTGTCAACTTGCTCGTATATGCCACCGCCATCAAAGTACTTCAACGGCCCGGGCTTGCCGTAGCTGTCGAGAATCTGCACCTCATACAAACCGTGGAGGTAGACGCCCGAATTCGAGTCTTTGGAGACCATGAACTCGAGGTATAGCTCGGTATCCCCGAATCTGCGATCGGCGACCAGATTGGTCGTGTGGGTCTGGTCGCCGTTCACGATGATGCCGCCCGGAGCAGGCGTGGCCGTGAGCACTTTTGGATTCGCCTCGGACCACGACACGGCTGTCGTGGTATACCACTCCGCTCGTCCGGCGACGCCATGCCAGCCGAGTTCGGAGTGCCATCCCGACAGATCGCGGCCGTTCAAGAGCGGCTGCCAGCCTTCAGCGGCGCGAAAGGGAGCATCCTTCAGCGAGTCTGTTTGGGCAGCGAGCACGCGGGCCGTGAACGCAGCCACACCCATTTGCAGGATTGTTCTTCGAGTCTTTAGCATCACCATCCCCTCTCTACAGTTTCACTAGTCGCCCGCCCATTCGCAGCATGTCCTTCGAATCCGTAACCTGTCATTTCTGCCCTCAAATCGCGGCGGACGCTTTCGAAACGCCGACATCGAATCGGCGGCCCGGACCACCACCGACAGAAAGATCCACTGGTCGGTTAGCCCGGGCCTCGAAGCTCACATGGCCAGACGAAAACCTCACGTGCCGTAGCTCCACCGGCCCGTTCGCGGCGAACAACTGCTTTCCGTCGCGCTTTACCCGCAAGCCATCCTTCGACAGCTCAACATCATATAGCGCGCCGGCAATCGGGTATCGCTCGATCGCGCCGGCCTCCACGGGCTCGAGATTGCCGAACCGGAGTCCGTGCCACGGGTTGATGTCCACCAATTCCTCGATCGCGATCAGCACCATGAGCGCACCCCAGGTGTAGTGCGGGTCGCCGGTGCCTTCGCCGGTAGTGGATAAGAAGTTCTCATGACACTCGCCGCGTTCGCGCCATGGCTTGAGAAACATCTTGGCGCTGGACTCAGCGAGTTGCGCGGCTTCCCGGTCCCATTCATAGATCTTCAGACCCTGGTAGACGAGCCAGTTTACGGGAGCCCAGGCCTTGCCCTTCCAATAGTCTTGCTTCGGGTACTCTGGATCGTCGCGACTGATGGTGGGCAGAATCCACTCGCCGGCGAACTTCTTGGGGTCATGGAAAAGGCGCCGGAGGGCTTCGGCCTGCTCGCTGCCCGGCACCTTGCCTAGCAGCGACATGAAGATGTCCGGCGATTGATGCGGGTAGAACCAACTCCCGCCCTCCGGCCGCCATCGCCGGTTGAAATAACAGCCGCGCTCGTTGTCCCACAGCAAGCGGTTGATGACAGCCCGCATCTTGCCGTGCTCGGCTTCGAGTTTCGCCGCCTCCTCGTCGTGGCCGAGTTGCCGGGCCATCCACGCCAGCACCCAGCAATCCGCCGCATATATGCAATTCCGCTCGACGGCGTCCAGCTCCAGAGT
>JBEKHU010000179.1:0-6505 GCA_050012115.1 Bryobacteraceae bacterium
CGCCGGCCAGGATGGCTTCCTTGATCGACTGCGTGCCGTGAGCGTGGGCGGCGACCTTGCGGCCCAGCTTGTGCGCTTCGTCCACGATGTCCCGCATCTCCTCAAGCGTGTACTGCGGCGCGCCGGGCGAGTCGCCCTTGGAAAGAACGCCGCCGGAGGCGCAGATTTTGATGAGATCGGCGCCATATTTGATCACCTGGCGCACCTTTGCGCGGGCGGCCCAGGGGCCGTCGGCGACGCCTTCGCCGACGTAGTGGTACTCGGGCGCGAGCAGGTTGTCGTCGCAGTGGCCGCCGGTAATGCCCAGGGCCGGACCGGAGACGAACATGCGCGGGCCGAGGATATCGCCGTCGTTGATGGCATCGCGCAGCGCGATGTCGGCGTAGCCGTCCGCGCCGACGTTGCGGACCATGGTGAAGCCGGCGAGCAGAGTTTTCTGCGCGTTCTTGGCTCCGGTCAGCGCCTTACGGGGCAGCGAGATGCCGAGCGAGGAGTAGCCGGAGTGAGACGGATCGGACGTCAGGTGATCATGAACGTCGATCAGGCCCGGGAGGCAGAAGCCCGTTGAGAGATCCACGGTTGGTTTCGCCGCGACCGCCGGACCGATGGAGACGATCGAGTCGCCTTCAATGCGGACGTCGACGTTCGCGGTGACGCCGCCGGAGAGGGGGTCGAAGAGACGCCCGCAGCGCACGACGACGGGCTCGGCCCCGGAGCATGACAGGGCCATCAAAGCGATCGGAAGCAGCCAGCGCATAAACTTCTAGGATAGGGCATAGCGATGCGCGACCGCGATTTCGAGCAACTCGTCGAAGAGGCGCTGGCCGAAGTGCCGTCGCGGTTCCGCCGCCGGTTGCGCAACGTCGTTTTCGTCGTCGAGGACGAGCCGCCGCGGCCGGGCCTGCTGGGTCTGTACCATGGCCGGCCGCTGACCACGCGCAGCGTCAGCCAACCGATCGCCGAGCCCGACCGGATCACGATCTATCAGGGTCCGCACGAGCGGATGACGCGTAACGAAAGTGAATTGCGGCGGGCCGTGGCCGAGACCGTGTGGCATGAAATCGGACACTACTTCGGGATGGACGAGCGGGAGGTGCGCGCGGCCGAACGGCGGCGCGCGGCGGCGCGGCGGCAGCTGTAACCGGGTTACTGCGCGGCCAACTGCTCGAGCGCGCGGCGCATGAGCGGATCGCGGCGCACTTCGATCTCGTCGCCGGCCTCGACGCCCAGCGACTGGTTGAGGATCTCCTGCTTCAGGCGGCTGCGCATGCGCTCCCGCTCGGCCGTCCAATCGCTTACGGACGGCCGCACGTCGCGCTGCGACAGGAAAAGCTGGAACTCGTCGAGGATGGCCGGAGTGATCTCCAGGTCGCGCTTCACTTCGGCGCGATGACGACCGAGCCAGTCGGTGGCGAATGCAGTATACAGGGCCGATTCGTCGAGGAAGAGGGCGAAGCGGCCGGGCAATTGGGGGCTGGCGAGAATGTCGGGCTCGATACCGCCGCCGCCGCGCACGGTACGGCCTGAGGCCGTTTTGAATTCGGATCGCACCGGGGTCCGGGTCGCCTCATCGAGTTCGCCGCCGTGCAAGGGCTTCTGCAGAGAGCGCCCGCTCGGCGCGTAATAGAACGCCGTGGTCAGCGCGAGGCCCGTCGCCTCGCTCAGCGGGAACACGTGCTGCACAAGCCCTTTGCCGA
Source organism: Bryobacteraceae bacterium (assembly GCA_050012115.1). Lineage (GTDB taxonomy): Bacteria > Acidobacteriota > Terriglobia > Bryobacterales > Bryobacteraceae > CAIVVT01. The sequence continues at coordinate 1,698 of JBEKHU010000179.1, forward strand.
ACGTCGGCATGCCGGCCAGCGTCGCCCGGTCGTTGTCCTGCAGGGCGCCGGCAACGATCTCAGCCGCGCTGGCCGTCCGTTCGTTCACCAGTACGGCGAGCTTGAACCGATAAGGTTGTGCCCCCGCGGGAACCTCGACGTTCTCGGTGTTGCTGCTGCGCCCGCGAATGCTGAGCAGGCGCGTGCCGGACGGGAGGAACAGCGAGGCGGTTTCGAGTCCCGCCGCCACGGAGCCGCCGGGATTTTCGCGCAGGTCCAGCACGAGCGCCTTCAGCTTGGTCCCGCCGAGCTTCTCGATCGCCTTTTTCAACTGTTCAGCCGTCCGGGCCTCGAAGCTGGTGATCCGCGCGTAGCTAGTTTCGTCGTCGATCCGATAGATCCGGTCCACGCTGTCGGCCTGCATTTCGGCGGGAACCATGGTGAAGTTCAGCAGCCCGGCGGTCCCCTGCCGGCGAACGACGAGCCGAGCCGGGTGCTGCCTGGACGCACCGAGCAGTTGGATGAGCTGCTCGAAGTCGAGACGGGCCAGAGGAATGCCGTTGACGCCCAGGATCTCGTCGCCCGGCAGCAGTCCCGCGCGCTGGGAGGGGGAACCGGGCTGGGTCTGCAGGACGATCACGCGTCCGGGCAGAACGCTGACCACGGAACCGAAGCCTTTCGACACGGAGTGCTGCATCTGCTGCAACTGTTCGAACTGATCCTGGTCGAAGAACACCGAGTGCGGGTCGAGCACACGCAGCATGCCGGGGATGGCGCCGCCGTAAATCACCTGGTCCGGCGAGAGCGGGTCCGCCGAGTTTTCTGCCGCGGTCGAATAGACGCCCAGGAAGCGGCCGAGTTCGGCTTCGAGTTCAGCCGCATTCGGATCGGGGCGCTCGCCGGAGGGGCGCCCGGGCGCGGCAGGCGGCGCCGGCGCGGCGTGTTCCGGCAAGCCTCGTTCGGGAGCGGACTGGGCCGGGGGAGACCCGCCCTGCGCCACGCTCAGGACACCGGCCAGACAGGCGATGAGAATCCCAGCCCGCATCAGCGCTCGTACCGCAATGCCTGGCGCGCTGAGTGCCGTTCCAGCGCCAGCTCGATCAGCCGTTCCAGCAGACGGGGAAACGCGAGCCCCTCATGCTCCCACATTTTGGGATACATGCTGATCGAGGTGAAGCCCGGAATGGTGTTCAGTTCGTTGATGTAGACGCGCTCGGTGGCCCGTTCAACCAGGAAATCCACCCGCGCCATCCCGCTGCAGTCCACGGCGCGGTAACACTCCACCGCCAGCCGGCGGATCTCGGCGATCAGTTCCGGCGCCAGCCGGGCCGGCAACTCCACGCGGGCCGCGTCGAGCACGTACTTGTCCTCGTAATCGTAGAACTCGCGCGAGGGCAGAATCTGGCACGGCGTCGCGGCCTGGGGCTGGTCATTGCCGAGCACGGCGCACTCGATCTCGGGCCCCACAATGGCGCGCTCCACGATGAGCTTGGAATCGTAACGCGCGGCTTCGGCCAGCGCGGCCGCCAGTTCCGGCTCGTTATTAGCCTTGGAGATGCCGACCGAGGAGCCGAGATTGGCCGGCTTGACGAACAGCGGGTAGCCGAAGCGCTCGACCGCGGCCGTCGCGTTCAGCGCGCCGTTGCGCCCGTCGCGGCGCAACGTGACCCACTCCACCACGGGCAGGCCCAGCGCGGTGCAGATGCGCTTGAACTGCTCCTTGTCCATCGACGCGGCAGAGGCAAACACGCCCGCGCCGACGTAGGGCAGGGCGGCCATCTCCAGCAGACCCTGTACGGTGCCATCTTCGCCGAAAGTGCCGTGCAGCACCGGAAAGACGACGTCGATGCCGGGGTTGGCGCCGGGCTGCGGCACTATTGGCCGCGGATCCCAACGCCCGTCCTTGTGGATCAGAATCGGCACCACCTCGAAGAGGGCCGGGTCCAGCGCGGCCATCACGGCCCGTGCCGAGCGGATGGACACCTCGTGCTCGCCGCTCCGTCCGCCATGCAACACGGCCACGCGGGTCTTCACAGAATCCTCTTTCCGAGCGCGGACATCACTAGTTCGACGCCCAGCGCGGCTGTCCGGTTAGCAGCGTCGAGAACGGGATTCACCTCGACGACCTCCATCGAGCGGACGAGGCCGGAATCGTTGAGGATCTCCATCGCCAGGTGCGCTTCGCGGTAGCTGAAACCGCCGCGCACGGGCGTTCCGACGCCGGGCGCCTCGGCCGGGTCCACGCCGTCCATGTCGAGCGAAACGTGGATGCCGGCGGTTCCGTCCGAGGCCCGCAGAATCGCCTCGCGCATGACGGTGCGCATGCCGCGCTCATCGACGTCACGCATAGTATAGACCGTCACGCCGGAGCGCTTCACGATCGGGCGCTCGGTCAGGTCCACGTCGCGGATGCCGACCAGCACGACGTTCCTGGAATCCACTTTCGGAGAGTAGCCGCACAGGCCGCTGAGTTCCTTGGGTCCGTACCCGATCAGGCACGCCAGGGGCATGCCGTGGACATTCCCGCTGGGCGAGGTTTGCGGCGTGTTCATGTCGGAATGCGCGTCCAGCCAGATCACGCCGAGCTTCTCGCTGCGCTTGCGTAACGCGTTCGACATGCCGCTGACCGTGCCGATGGCGACCGAGTGGTCGCCGCCGAGCACCAGCGGGAACAACCCGCGCTCCGCAGCCGCTTCCACGCGCGCGGCCAGCTCGCGGCACGTAGCGGCGATGTGCTGCAGATAGCGCGCGCGCTTGTGGCCCGGGTGAGCGCTCTCGGGCTGCTCCACGGCAACGTTGCCGAAGTCCTCGACCCGGAAGCCGAGGCTCTCGATGCGCGCATTCAGGTTGGCCACACGCAGCGCCGACGGGCCCATGTCGACGCCGCGGCGTCCGGCGCCCAGATCGAGCGGCGCGCCGATGATGGCCACGGTCCTGCGGCCGTCTTTCGATTTCTGTGCCATGAAGTTCACCTGTCTGGGCCGGGCTAGGGACGCGTGCGGTAGAGCATACGCGGGAAAGCGATGGTTTCGCGAATGTGCTCGAGGCCGCACAGCCAGGCCACGGCGCGCTCGACGCCCATGCCAAATCCGCCATGCGGAACGCCGCCGAAGCGCCGCAGGTCGAGGTACCAGTTGAAGGCCTCAGGCGGCAGGTTGTGCTCGGCCAGGCGCTTTTCGAGCAGCGCCAGGTCGTGCACCCTCTGCCCGCCGCCGATCACCTCGCCATAGCCTTCACTGGCCAGCACATCAACGCCCAGCACGACCTCGGGGCGATCCGGGTCGGGCTCAAAGTAAAACGCCTTGATCCCGGCCGGGAAGCGGTCGACCATCAACGGCCGGTCCAGTCCTTCGCTCAGGATCGTCTCGTCGGTGCCGCCGAAGTCGCTGCCCCACTGAATCTCACTGCCCTTGGCCTGCAGGATGTTCACCGCCTCGTCGTAGCTCATGCGCGGGAAGGGCGGCTGCACGGATTCCAGTTTCGCGATGTCGCGCTCCAGCGTCTGCAGCTCCGGCTTGCGATGCTCCAGCACGCGATGAACGATGAAGCAGATCAACTCCTCGGCCACGCGCTTGACGTCCTCGAGCGTGGCGTAGGCCATCTCGGGCTCGACCATCCAGAACTCGGTGAGGTGCCGGCGCGTCTTCGACTTCTCGGCCCGGAAAGTCGGGCCGAAGCAGTACACCTTGCCGAAGGCCATTGCCGTGGCCTCGTTGTACAACTGCCCGGACTGCGTCAAGTAAACCTTCTCGTCCTCGAAATAATCCACCTCGAACAGGGTGGTCGTGCCCTCGCACGCGGCCGGCGTGAAGATCGGCGTATCCACCAGCGTGAAGCCGTTCGAGTCAAAGTAGTCGCGAATCGCTTTGACGATCTCATGACGCACGCGAAGGATGGCGTGCTGGCGGCGGCTGCGCAGCCACAGATGGCGGTGGTCCATCAGGAACTCGATGCCGTGCTCCTTCGGCGTGATCGGATAGGGCGTCTCCTCCGGGACGCGCTGCACGAGCTCCGCGCTCTCGACGTCCATCTCGTAGCCGCCCGGCGCTCGCTCCTCGGCACGCAGGCGCCCGCGAAGAATGAGGGACGACTCCTGCGTCAGGTCCTTCAACATCTCGAAAACTTCCGGCGCGACGTTCGCTTTCAGCGCGACGCCCTGCAGGATGCCGCTGCCGTCGCGAATCAACGGGAAAATGATCTTGCCGGACTTGCGGAGATTGTACAGCCAGCCCGCGATCTCCACGGGTTCGCCGACGTGGCCGCCCGCCTCCGCTACCTTGATCCGGCGGTATTCAGACATCAGAGCGCCTCCAGCTTCTCAAAAACTTCGCGCGCCGCCGCGAGCGGATTGGGGAACTCGGGTGACTCGCGCAGCTCCAGCAGTAATGGGTATTGATCCGCGCGCGTTCGAAGCAATTCCATTGTGCGTTTCCAGTCGGTGTTGCCGCCCGACGCGAGCAGTGGAAACAGGTGCGTGTCGTTTTTCCCGTCATTGTCGTGGACGTGAGTCGAGCGCAGGCGCTCCTGCATGCTCTGAAACGCCGCCTCGAGGCCCTCGTCCATGTGCGCGTGGCCCGTGTCGAGGCAAAAGCCCAGGTCGAGATGGGTGATCTCCAGAAAATGGCGCAGCCGTTCCGGAGTCGAGAGCCTGTTGGGAATGTTCTCGATCAGAATCTGAACGCCGCGATGGCGCGCGAACAGCATCAGGTCCTCGAGCGCCGTGAAGGCGGACTCGAGTTTGCCCTCATCGTATTCTTCGCCGCCGACACCGAGGTGCTGGACGAGGTAGCGGCAGGGGATGGTTTCGGCGACCTCGAGAGCGCGCTTGA
>JBEKHU010000180.1:0-7894 GCA_050012115.1 Bryobacteraceae bacterium
GCTTGGCCACGTTCTTCCGCGTGCTGGTCCTGGCCATTGGCGCTGTCGTCATCCTGATCTCGACCAATTACCTGCGCCAGGCGGAGCATGAAGGCGGCGAATACTACGCCCTCGTTCTCTTCTCCATCGTGGGCCAGTGCCTGATGGCCACGGCCAATGAGCTGATCATGATCTTCATCGGCATCGAGGTTTCATCGATCGCCACCTACGTCCTCGCCGGCTACCTGCGCGACGACAAGCGCAACAACGAAGCGGCGCTGAAGTACTTCCTGCTCGGCTCTTTTGCCACCGCCTTCCTGCTCTACGGCATCGCCTGGATCTACGGCGGCACCGGCAGCACGAACCTGTCGGACATCCGCCGCATTCTCCTCGATCCGCAGACCGCGCCGAACGCGACTCTGGTTGGCGCCGCGGTCGCGCTGATCTTCGTCGGGCTGCTGTTCAAGATCTCGGCGGTCCCGTTTCAGATGTGGGCGCCCGACGTGTACCAGGGCGCGCCCGCGCCCGTTACGGCCTTCATGTCCGCCGGTCCCAAGGCGGCCGCGTTCGCCGCCTTTCTGCGCATCAGCATGACCGCCTTCGAGCCGGTGAAGGGCCATTGGACTCCCGCTCTCTGGGTCTGCGCCCTGGCCACCATGGTTGTCGGTAACTTCGCCGCCTTGCGCCAGAGCAACGTCAAGCGCCTGCTGGCCTATAGCTCCATCGCCCACGCCGGCTACGTGCTGGTGGCGTTGACCGCGGCTAGCGACACCGGCGTGGCGGCCGCCATGTTCTACATGGCCGCTTACGCCGCCATGAATCTGGGAGCCTTCGCCGTCGTCACCCACATTGCCCGTAAGGGCGAGCGGCACGTGGAGATCAGCGACCTCGCAGGCCTCTGCACGCGCCAGCCCGCGACCGCGGCCCTGCTGACGGTCTTCCTGTTCTCGCTGATCGGAGTGCCGCTCACCGGCGGCTTCTTCGGCAAGTTCTATATCTTCAAGGCCGCCCTGGACTCGAACTTGATTGCGCTGACCGTCGTCGGCCTGCTGACCTCGGCCGTGGCCGCTTACTACTATCTGCGCCTGGTCGTCGTCATGTACATGCAGGCCCCGCCCATTGACGCCGAGGAACTGCCCCCGCCATCGGCCGGCATCCGCGCCGCACTGCTGGTCTCGTGCGCCGCCACGCTCGTGCTCGGCGTCTTTCCCTCGCTGGTGCTGGACATCGCCGTGCGGGGCGCCGGCTCGCTCCGCTGAACGGACTTCCCGCCGCCCGCGCGCCGGCTGTTTCGAAGTCCTGGCTAGAAGACGCCCCGCAAGTCCGCGAAACTCCGCAGGATCAGCAGCCGCCCCGGCCCGGGCGGCCGCAGCTCCTGCCGCTCCAGCGTCCAGGTCCTGGTGTGAGGGATGAAGGCCGCGTTCAAGTTGATGTCCGATTTGGGACTGTTGCCGATCATCCAGGCCAGCGCCGGATCCATCCCGCGTTGGCTCACCAGTTGCCGGTAGCTGGCGACGTCTTTCTCCTTGACGATCGCCGTATGCGCGAAGAACCCGCCCAGCCCGGAGCGCTCGATCTTCATCTTCTGCTCTTCGATGTGCCCCTTGGTGAACAGTGTCAGATCATGCCGCGCGGATAGGTACTCGAGCGTCTCGGCCACACCGGGGATGATCTCCAAAGGCTGCTCCAGAATGCGCAGAGCGAAGCCTTTCACAGTCTCCAGGTCCTCCGCGCCGATCTCTCTTTCAGCCAACTTCAGGTAACACTGCTGCAGGTTCCGGCCGAAGTTGAGCGACCCATATCCGTGCGAGCGCGCATTGGCCAGCTCGATTTCATCCAGGATCGCCCGAATCTCCGGCGCGTTCAGCGTGGAGTGCTCCAGGTAGGCGACGAAGTCCTCGAACGCCTGCTCGAAGTAGACGTTGTTCTCCCACAGCGTGTCGTCGGCGTCGACGATCAGGTACAGCCGGCTCACTCGCGCCTCAGCCCTTCAGATGCTTGCCATGCCCGTTAGCCCGCGCGGCCCTGCGCATGGCCACTTGGATTGAGTGCTGTTTGATCAGACGGCCGAGGTGACCGGCGACCAGTTCGATGCGCCGGGCCTCCGACCGCGTCGACAGCAGCATCTGCCGGAACTCGAGATCGGGCGAGATGGCGCCCAGCACGAAGCTCAGCTCCGGCTCGTCGGCATCGGGCGGCTCGGCCTCCGTGTCGATGGCGCGGGCATACTCCTGCTGCAGCGCAATGGCCTCCCGGACCTTCTGTGGAGACGCGGGGCCGAATTCGTCGTCCTCGAGCTCCTCAACCTGACCGCGCAGGAAGCTGCGCTCCATGTCCAGAGCCAGCACCGTGAACCTGCGCTGCCCGACGGCCAGCAGGTCCATTCGCCCGTCCTCGAACTGGCGCAGAATGCGTTCGACCGTTGCCGTGCAGCCCGTGTTGAGGATGCCGTTTTCGCGGGAAAGCACCACGCCGAACTCGCCTTCGGCCGCGATCACCTCCTGCATCATCTCCTTGTAGCGGTCTTCGAAGACGTGCAGCGGCAACGGCGCGCGCGGCAACAACACCACCTGCAACGGAAAGAGAGGGATTAGTTCCCCGCGCATGCTAGCATTATCCCTGTTTGATGGATTCCCCGTCGTCTCCAGGCTGGCGGCCCTCTCGGAAGACGCCCATGCTTGTCACACCTTTGCAACCATGCCGTCCTGCGTGGTGGAATCCTATTGGAGCCGTATGAATCGCCGCATGGAGCAAGGCTCATGATCCTGAAGCTGAAGCGCACGCCGGGACTCTTCCTTGTCGGCTTCATGGGCTCGGGCAAGTCCACCGTGGGGCGCTCGTTGGCGCGTCATCTCGGGTGGCGTTTCGCCGACCTCGACGAGGACATCGAATCGCGCGAGCGGATGACGGTCTCCGAGATCTTCGAGAAGCTGGGTGAAGAGCAGTTCCGCCGCGCCGAAACCTCCGCGTTGCAGCGCCGCATTGGCGACGTCAGCCGTGGCGTGCCGTGGGTGATCGCCGTGGGCGGTGGATGCTTCACCCAAGCCGTCAACATCGATCTGGTCCAGAACCACGGCGTCTCCATCTGGCTCGATGCGCCGCTGGAGATGATCCGCGCGCGGCTGGCCGGGTCGGCACATCGCCCGCTGGCCGGCGATCCGCGACAGTTGGAGGATCTCTACCACAGCCGGCGGACCTCCTACGAGCGGGCCGATTACCGGGTCGCGATCGCCGGTGGCGGATCGGATGGGGCGGTCGAGGAGATCCTGAGGCTGCCCCTCTTTTAGGCTGGTGTCGCAGGAGGATTGCATGGTCCCCGAAGCCGCTCTGCGCCGCGACGCGCTCGCCATCTTCAGAACCGCGCTGAAGGCGGCCGATCCCGCCGAAGCCATCCGCCGGCACGTGGCCGTCGAGGGCGGCACGCTGCGCGTGGGGCAGAAGCGCTACCGCCTGGACGCCTTCCGCCGGGTGGTCGTTGTGGGCGCGGGCAAGGCCTCGGCGCGTATGGCCGAGGCGCTGGAGAAGCTGCTGGGAAGCCGGATCGCGTGCGGCCTGATCAACACCAAGTACGGCCACCTGGCGCGGTTGAAGCGTATCGGCCTGAACGAGTGCGGCCACCCCGTGCCCGATGCGGCGGGCGTCGACGGTGCGCGGCGGATCGCCGCGCTGGCCACGGAAGCAACGGCCGAGGACCTCGTCCTGTGTCTTATCTCCGGCGGCGCGTCGTCGCTGTTGCCACTGCCGGTCGAGCCCATTACGCTCGATGAGAAGCAGGATACGACGCGGCTGCTGCTGGCCTGCGGCGCGACGATCCAGGAGATCAACGCCGTCCGCAAGCACATCTCGGCCATCAAGGGCGGGCAACTGGCGCGGCTGGCCGCGCCGGCAGGGGTCGTCGCGCTGCTGCTGTCCGATGTGATCGGCGATCCGCTGGATGTCATCGGCTCGGGGCCGACCGCGCCGGATGAGTCCACGTTCGCCACTGCCTGGGGCGTGATCGAGAAGTACACTCTCCAGGACCGCATCCCGGCGGTGGTGCGGCACCGCCTGGAGGCCGGGATTCTGGGGGAGATCGACGAAACGCCAAAGCCCGGCGACCCCTGCTTTCAGCGCGTCCAGAACCTGGTTGTCGGCTCGAACCGGCTGGCGGTCGATGCCGCCGCCCGGTGCGCGCGCGAGCGTGGCTACAGGGCGGTCGTGCTGTCCACGCTGATTGAAGGCGAGACCCGAGACATCGCCTCGATGCACGCCGCGATCCTCAAGGAGGCTGTCGCCTCGGGCCGTCCGGCGCGGCCACCGGTGTGCTTCATCTCGGGCGGGGAGACGACCGTGACGCTGCGCGGCGACGGCCTGGGCGGGCGCAATCAGGAGTTCGCCCTGGCCTGCGCACTGGCGCTGGACGGCGTTGCCGGAGTGGTCGCGTTGAGTGGAGGCACCGACGGCAGCGACGGGCCGACCGACGCCGCCGGCGCACTGGCCGACGGTCACACGCTGGCCCGCGCCCGGGCGCTGGGGCTGGACGCGGCCGCGGCGCTGGCACGCAACGACTCCTACCGCTTCTTCGACGCCCTGGGCGATCTCATCCGGACCGGACCGACGGGGACCAACGTGATGGACGTGCGGCTGCTGCTGGCGCGATAGACTAGCGCACGCCATGCGCGTTCTGCTCTCCCTCCTGCTGTTCGAGTCTCAATTGAGCGCCGGTTTGAAGCCCGTCCGGCTGCAGTGCGAGGCCCGCACCAAACCCCTGGGCATCGATACTCCCCGGCCGCGGCTGAGCTGGATCCTCGAATCCGCCGAGAACGGCCAGCGCCAGACGGCCTACCGCATCCTCGCCGCCTCACGGCCCGAACTGCTCCGGCCAACCCAGGCGGACCTTTGGGACTCAGGCGAGGTCATCAGCGACGAGAGCGTCAACCTGGAGTACGCCGGCAAGCCGCCCGGCTCCGGCCGGCGCTGCTACTGGCAGGTGCAGGTGCGCGATCGCAGCGGGCAGTGGTCCACCTCCGACACGGCCGAGTGGACGATGGGCCTGCTGCAGCCGTCGGACTGGCACGCAACCTGGATTGGCGCGCCGGGCGGGGCGCTGGCGCCCGGTCCGCTGCCGCTGTTCCGCAAGGAGTTCGAGGTGGCCAAGCCGCTGCGGCGCGCGCTGCTGCACGTCTCGGGACTGGGCCAGCACGAGGTGTCGCTGAACGGCGCGCCGGTGAGCGACCACCTGTTCGCGCCGGCCTGGAGCGACTACCGCAAGCGCGTCTACTACGAGAGCTTCGATGTCACGCGGCTGCTGAAGAGCGGGCGCAACGCGGCGGGCGTGATGCTGGGCAATGGCATGTACAACGTGACGGGCGGGCGCTATGCCAAGTTCACTGGCTCTAACGGCCCGCCCAAGCTGATCTTCCAACTGGCGCTGGAGTTCGAAGACGGCTCGACGGCGCGCGTGGTGTCCGATTCGTCGTGGAAGACGGCGCCCGGGCCGGTGACGTTCAGCTGCATCTACGGCGGCGAGGACTACGACGCGCGGCGGGAGCAACCGGGCTGGAACGAGCCGGGATTCGACGACTCCCGATGGCCGCACGCCGAGCGGATGGAGGCGCCCGGCGGGACGCTGCAGGCGCAGTTCTCCCCGGCCGTCCGCGTCATCGAGACCTATTCGACCAAGGCCGTCAGCGAGCCGCGGCCAGGCGTCTACGTCTACGACCTCGGCCGGAACTTCTCGGGACGCCCGGCGCTGCGGGTGCACGGCGCGGCGGGGCAGAAGGTGCGCATGATCACCGGCGAGCTCCTGGACCAGAACGGGCTGGCGAACCAGCACTCCTCCGGGGAGCCGGTGTGGTTCGAGTACACGCTGAAGGGCAGCGGGCCGGAGAGCTGGGCGCCGCGCTTCGCCTACACGGGGTTCCGGTATGTGCAGGTGGAGGGCGTGAAGCCAGACGAGATCCGGGGCGAGTTCCTGCACGCCGACGCCGCGCGGAGCGGGGAGTTCAGCAGCTCGAACGAGCTGCTGAACCGGATCCACGAGCTGGTCGTGCAGGCCATCCGCAGCAACCTACAGAACGTGCTCAGCGATTGCCCGCACCGCGAGAAGCTGGGCTGGCTGGAGCAGGTGCACCTGATGGCGGCGGGGCTGTGCTACAACTTCGACCTGCGGACGGTACTGCCGAAGATCGCCGCGGACACGCGCGACGCGCAACTGGTCAACGGCATGGTGCCTGACATCGCGCCGGAGTACGTGGTGTTCGGCGGCGGGTTCCGCGACTCGCCGGAGTGGGGCTCGACGGCGGTGCTGACGCCGTGGCAGGCGTGGAGCTGGTACGGCGACCGGCGTCCGGTGGAGGAGTCGTTCGAGACGATCCTGCGCTACCTGGCGTATCTCGACGGCCGCTCGGAGCGCGGGATCCTCTCCTACGGCCTGGGCGACTGGTTCGACATCGGACCCGGCGCGCCCGGCCAATCCAAGCTGACACCGCGTGGCATCACGGCGACGGCGGTGTACTACCAGGACCTGACGGTGGCGGAGAAGGCGGCCCGGCTGCTGGGACGGGCCGGGGTGGAGAGCCTGTTGCATACCAAGGCGGAGGCGGTCCGGGCCGAGTTCCGAAGGCGGTTCTACGACCCGGCGAAGAAGAGCTTCGCGGGCGGCAGCCAGACGGCCAACGCGATGCCGCTGGTGACGGGGCTGGCGCCGGAGGAAGCGCGCGCGGCGCTGGTGGGGCACATTGCCGACGATGTGCGCGGGCGCGGCAACCACACCAGCGCGGGGGACATCGGCTACCACTACGTACTGGCGGCTTTGGCCGCCGGGGGGCGTTCGGACCTGATCTACGCCATGGCCACGGCGCCGGATCCGCCGAGCTACGCGGCGCAACTGGCGCGCGGGGCGACGTCGCTGACCGAGGCCTGGGACGCCAATCCCGACGCCTCGCAGAACCACTTCATGCTGGGCCACATCGAGGAGTGGCTGTACGAGTGGCTGGCGGGGATTGCACCCGAGCCCGGGACGCGGGCGTGGCGGCGGGTGATCCTGCAGCCGCATCCGGTGGGCGACCTGGAGTCGGCGGGGGCGAGCTACGACTCACCGCGCGGCCGGATCGTCTGCCGCTGGAAGCGGGCCGGGCAGGAGATCGTGATCGACGCGGTGCTGCCGCCCGGCGTGAGCGGTGAAGTGCGGCAACCGGACGGGACGGTCCGGGCCAAGCTCGAGTCCGGCACGCACCACCTGGTGTTCACGGACTTCCGGTAGAGGGCGGGGCGACGGAGTAATCTGACTATCGAGTCAAGAATACCCGAATAGAGTATCGGGACCGCATTCATCCCTTCTCATCACTTTTCGACAGGCGTGTCGAATGGGGAGCCGCGCACGAAAACAAAAAGTGAGGAACAAAGCCAATTGTCTAGTTTTATTTTTAGAATGATTGGCTTACGCTGTGCATATTCGCTAAATATTCGTGGCTGTCGAAGAACGGGGCCGGGACGCCGCACGAGCGATTGGTCACTTTGAGCATACGCCCGGATGCTAGCGGATTTGGGTGAGCGGGGCGAGGTGCTGCAGTGGTTAACGCCTGTCCCCAAGGGTGCCGCCGGCGCGAATGCGACGGGCTTGCCAAGGCGTGAAAACAAAAAGTGAGGAACAAAGCCAATTGTCGATTTTATTTTTAAGAATGATTGGCTTACCCTGTGTAAATTCGCTAAATGTTCGCGATTGTCAAAGAACGCTGCCGGCGCGCCGCATAGGTGGCCGGTCAATTTGAGCATACTCCCGGGTGTCAAGCGGATTTCGGGCGCAGGGTGGCCAGGGGCGGCCTCAGATACCGCGGAGGATTCGGGCGGGCAGGGAGAAGAGCGCGCCGATCAGTTCGAGCACCCCGCCGACCGCCAGGCCGAGGATGCGGAAGGGCAGCAGCACAAGCCAGAT
>JBEKHU010000181.1:0-6472 GCA_050012115.1 Bryobacteraceae bacterium
CTCGATAAGACGGACGGCAATTACCTCGTCATCTTCGCCCTGCCGACCGTTTTGCACCAGGATGAGCGCTACTACGCCATGGGTCAAGGCGGGTTCTGGAAGCGCCTCGTCTACTCCGCCTCCCGCACGCTCATCACGCCCAACTACCACGGCCGCCCGAGCTTCAATGCCTCCGAGGTTTTCGGCCGCGGCATCGCCCAGGCGGTCTCCCTCTCCTACTACCCCGCCGGCGACCGCACCCTCGGCGCCCTGGCCGTCAAGTACGGCTGGGCTATGGCTCGGGACACGGGCGTCAACGTTTTCCGCGAGTTTTGGCCGGACATCGCCACGCACGTGCTGCACCGCCATCCATAACGAATGCTACAGGCGGTGCCGCCGTAGGCAGTATTGTCGACGGAAATGCGCTACGAATCGGCAGCGGCGCGTCGGCCGCCATCGGGTGGTGGTACTATCCCCAGGCCGAACGGCTGGGCAGCTCCGTCAGAGACCGCTTCGTCACGCAGGTCAGCTTCGACGCGGCATCCTCGGTTCTGAAGGAATACTGGCCCGACATCAAGCGAGCCCTGTTCCACAAACACGAGTAAGTGCGGAGCACCCCGCGGCTCTGCCCGGCTTCTCGATTCGCGCCTGTGGCCTCGCGGTGGCAAGCGGCAGCCGCAAGCGTCACTGCGTCAGAAACGCGCGCACAGCCGCGGTCATCTTCTGGCTTTCGCATCCCGTCGCCATGTGACCGCAATTGCCGGCCAGCTGGAGCACCTGAGCCTTCACCTGCTTTGCGAAGCTCAGCGCGGGCGACGGGTTTACCATGTGGTCCTGAGTCGCCACGACGATCAGGATCCTGGCCTGCACCAGGTCCTCGGCGCGCTCCATCGAGCCTCCAGCATTCAGCGAGACGTCCTGGGCCATCATGGCGCGCAACTGTGCGGCCCAATCGCGAGGGTCCATGGCGGAAGCCACTTCCGATTCCAGCCTCCGCTGAAGCCCAGGCCAATCTGCCCCATCCTTGGCCGATACCCACCAACCCGGCGAATAGAGAGCGTACTGGTGCATCGCCTGGACCGCGAGCATGGCCTTCCGCAGGTCGCATTTGCACTCCTCCGCGGCTTCGATGGCGCTCAGTTCGGCCTGCCATAGCAGCATGTCGGCGGCGGTCAGCTTCGGCGAGCCGATGATTGGCACGGCCTTTTTCATAAACGCGGGAAAGCGCGTGATCCACTCGAAGGTCTGCATGCCGCCCATGGAGATACCGACCACCGCATACGCGCCTTTCAATCCGAAATGCTCCGTCACCAGGCGGTACTCCGCCTGCACCATGTCGCCCACCGTAAACCGCGGCATGGCCCGCTGCGTGTTCGACGGGGAACAGCTCACCCCGTTGCCCAGCGCATCCACGGCGATGACGAAAAACCGGCCCGTATCGATCAGCTTGCCGGGGCCGAAGAAACTCTCAAGGTCGGCGGACTTCCCGCTGAACCATGTGGGGAAGACAACTGCATTGTCTTTCGCTCCGTTGAGTAAGCCAAAGGTACGATATCCGATCCGGCATGAGGCGAGCTTCGCGCCGGACCCGAGTCGCACATCCTTGAGCTCGAAGAACTGCTGATCCGCGGCCGACAACAAGGATACGAAGAGGAGGACAAATGCGGACAGGCGCATGGCATTACAATACCAGCTACGGCGCATTTTGCGTGGCTTCGGTTTTTCTATGCCTACGCCATTCCGAAAAGTCCTCAGTAAAGTCCTGAGTATTGTTTACCTGAGTGCCATCGCAACCCTGCTTGCCTGGAGTATCGATCAGACCAAGCTCTTCCGCCTGATCGCGCTCAAGGCCGCGGACCTGCATTATCTGATTGAGCCTCCGCGCACGCCCGACAACATCGTGCTGATCGTCGTCGACCAGAAGTCCCTGAACGCGTTGCCCGTGCCGACAATGTTCTGGCATCGTTACTACGCCCCGGCGATCCAGGCCGCCGCGGCGGCGGGGGCGAAGGTCCTGGGCCTGGATGAGGCGTTCGGGATCACGGTGGACAAGTACGTGCAGGGTCTGGGCGAGAAGGAGATGTCTCAACTGGACGAGAAGATGGCCGAAGCCGTCGTTTCCACTTCCTCCGTAATGCCGGTCATCTGCGCCTACATCCCCACGGAGATGGCCAATCAGGAATCCCAGGCCGTTCCCATGAACATCGCCGCGGCGGCGCTCGGCCAGACGGCGTACGTCAATCTGACGGCCGATGAGGACGACTTCATCCGCTCCATCGAACTCACCGAGCCGGGCGACGGTCAGCAGCCCAAGGCCATGGCGCTGGCCGTGGCGGAACGATTCCTGGGACATACGCCCGCCTATCCGTCGCGAGTCATGCTGATCCGCTACGCCGGGCCGGCCGGCACCGTCCGGCGGATCTCGCTGGTCGATTTCCTGGCCGCCGCCGAGGCGAAGAACATGGGTTTGTTGCGATCCTGGGTCGGCGGCAAAGCAGTCCTGCTGGGCCCGGAGATGGACACGTCCGACCGTCACGCGACGCCCTATTACGCCTTCACCGCCGGCCCTCACGCGAATACCTCGGGCGTGGAGATCCACGCCAATGCTTTGAATACGCTGCTCACCGGCCGGTTTCTGCGGAAGGTCCCGCCCGCCGTGGCGGTGACGCTGATGTTCGTCTTCGCGTTCCTGTTCAGCCTGACCACCATCGAAGCGGCGGGCTGGAGACTGATTGGCTGGCACGCTTTCCTGACCGTGGTTCTATTCGCCGGAGCGCACCTTTCCTTCCGCTCGGGCTGGCTCGTGCCCTCTTCCAGCCTGCTGATGTCGGCGCTAGTGGCGTTCCTGCTCTCGCTCGTCACGAGTTACCTGACTGCCGCCCGGCACCGCGATGCGTTTCGCAAGGCGGTGAATCTATTCGTGGGCAAGGAAGTGGCGGAGGCGGTGGAATCGACCGGCAAGGTGAGCCTGTCGGGGCGCCGGGTGCACGCCACTATTCTCTTTAGCGACATCCGGGGCTTCACCGCGTTCAGCGAGACCCAGGAACCGGAGACCGTCGTCGCCTTGCTCAATGAATACCTTTCCGCGATGACCGGCTTCATCGTCCGGCACGGCGGGCAGGTGAACAAGTTCATCGGGGACGGCATTCTCGCCATCTTTTCCGACGAGGTGGCCAATACCCAGCCGGGCGCTCAATCCGACCGGGCCGAGTCGCATGCCGTGCGCGCCGTGCGCTGCGCCACGGAAATGGTCGCCGCTCCGTCGCGCTTTCAGACCGGGACGGGCATCCACAGCGGGTACGTTGTGGTGGGAAACGTCGGCTCGGGCGACAAACTGGATTACACGGCGCTGGGCGACACCGTGAACCTCGCCTCCCGCCTGGAGGGGCTCAACAAGCAGTTCAAGAGCAACCTGCTGTTCAGCGAAGTGACCCGCGAATTGGTGGGAGCTGCTTTCGACGTCACTCTTCTGGGCGAAACAAACGTGAAAGGCAAAAGTGCCCCTGTTCGGGTATACACTGTATCGAGAGGGGGTGGACAGTGACAGTTCAGCGTATCGTTTCTTGCCTGCTAGCCTCGATCTGGCTCCTCAGCCTGGCGTGGGCTCAGCCCCATGCGACCGCGCCAGTCGGACTCGTGATGAGCTCCGGCGCGATTCTGTTTCGCGGAGGACAATCTGTGGCGGCCAAGCCCGGCGAAGTGCTCTTCACGGGTGACAGCCTGCGCGCCGGAGATTTGGCGGCGACATTCCTTTTTTGCCCGCAGAAGCTCTCCGCGACGATCGCGCCGGGCTCGGAAGCCTTGCTTGCCGCGGACAGTTTTCACGTCCGGACGGGCACGGTCCAGGACAGCAAGCAGGTCTCCGCTTGTTTCCTGCCGGCCGTGCAGAAGCTCTCTGTGGCCAGCATGCAACATTACGGGGTCATGATCGCGCGCTCGGGTAGCACGCCGCCCCCGAAGACCACCCTGGAGCAGCGGATTGCCGCCTTGCCCGAGGCAATCCGGCAGGTGTTGACCGGCCAGCTCGCCAGCGTGGATGCGGCTCTGGCCCAGGATCCCAAGGATCTCGGCGCGCTGATCGCCCAAGCCGCGGCCTTCGATCGCGCCGGCCTGCTGTATGACGCCGGGGAAGCCTATCGGCAGGTCACCGCTGTATCGCCGGATCTCGCCTGGGTCAAGGCCCGGCTCGTCGAGATCGAGCGCGCCCTGGAGCGCGAGCAATTGAAAAAGGAATAGGCGCGGTCGCGGTTCGCAGCGTCCTGCTCCTGTTTCCCGGCTGCCGTCCTCAATGAGCGGCCGTCACAACTCTACGACTGAGACGAAGCGTACGGCCGGATGGCTGCGCAGTTCGTTCAGCACCCTCTCCTCTACGGTCGAATCCACTTCCACCACGGCCACGGCCTTTAATGCCTCTCCGGAGGCGGGGGTGCGTTCTTCCCTGCCCAGCGAGAAGTTGGCGATGTTGACGTCGTTCCTGCCGAGCACCGACCCGACGTGGCCGATCACGCCGGGCACGTCGAGGTTGCTCATGTAAATCAGTCTGCCCGCCAGCGGCACTTCGACCCGAATGCCGTTCACCTCGAGCAGGCGCGCCCGGTCGAGAACCACCGCGCCGGAGACCGAAGTGACGCCCGCGCTCGTTTCGAAATCCACGCGGATGCTTTCGACCGCCGCCGGCCCGCCGGCATGCGATTCGCTGACGCCGACGCCGCGCTGCGCGGCTAATTGCAGAGCGTTGACGAAATTCACGTGCGAACTCAGCGCGCGTTCGAGCACTCCGGCCAGCGCCGAGTTGCGCAACAGCGCGGTATTCATGCCCGCGATACGGCCCGTGTAGCTGATGCGCACGGACTGCGGACTGCCTGTCGCGATGTGCGCGGCGAAGCGTCCCAGCCGTTCGGCCAGCGTGATGTAGGGCCCGATGGCCCGGTATTGCTCGGGCGTGATGGCGGGCATGTTCACGGCATTGATCGCAATGCCGTTGTTCAGGTACTCCGCCATCTGTTCGACGATGCGGATGCCGACGATTTCCTGCGCTTCCTCGGTGGAGCCGGCGATATGCGGCGTAGCGATCAGATTGGGGGCCGCCAGCAGCGCGTCGCCCGCGACCGGAGGCTCGGGGTCGAAGACGTCGAGGCCGGCGCCCGCCAGCTTGCCTGATACCAGGACCTCGCACATCGCCGCCTGGTCGATCAACTCGCCGCGGGCGCAATTGATGATGCGCGCCCCATCCTTCATCTTGGCGAAGGCGGCGGCGTTCAGCATCTTCATAGTCTCCGGTGTCTTCGCCATGTGCAGGCTGATGTAGTCCGACTCCGCCAGCAACTGGTCGAGCGGGACCAAGGCCACGCCCAGGTTGGCGGCCGTTTGCGCGCTCACATACGGGTCCGAGGTGAGCACGCGCATCTCGAAGCCCCGCGCCCGTCGAACCACTTCCTGTCCGATGTTGCCCAGGCCGATCACGCCCAGCACCTTGCCCCGCAGCTCGTTGCCCAGGAACTTCTTCTTCTCCCACTTGCCCGCGGTGGTCGACGCCGTGGCGGCCGGGACCATCCTCGCCAGTCCCAGCATGAGCGCGAAAGTGTGCTCGGCCACGGAGACCGCGTTGCCGCCCGGCGTATTCATCACCAGCACGCCCGCGGCCGTGGCGGCATTCAGATCCACGTTGTCCACGCCCACGCCCGCGCGCCCGATCACGCGCAGCTTCGGGGCCTTGGCCAGCGTCTCGGCCTTCACCTTCACCGCGCTGCGCACGATCAAGGCGTCGCAGTCGGCGAGGTGCGGTTCATATTCCTTCGGATTGGAGACGACGACATCCCAACCCTTCTGTGCCTGCAGCAGCGCGATCGCCGCTGGCGACATGGGCTCAGCAACCAGTACTTTCAATTTGTTCCTCCCCTTTTTCAGACGGTGGCCGGCTTCAACGCGGCTTCGGCATAGACGCCCTGCACCGCGGCGACGCCTTTGCCGAATTCCACGGGAACGCCTTTCGAGTGGAGAATCAGCTCCAATTCGGCGATCACCGCAAACAGATCCGCGAAGTCGAAATAGCCCAGATGCGCGATGCGGAAGATCTGCCCCTTCATCGTGCCCTGGCCATTGGCGATGATCGCTCCGAAGTGGTTGCGGAAGCCCTTCACGATCTCACCCGAATCCATGCCCTGGGGCGCGCGCACGGCGGTCACCGACGAACTGGGGGAATGGGGAGCGAACAGCTCCAGCCCCAGAGTCGTGACGGCGCTTCGCGTGGCCCGGGCGAGAAGCTGCGCATTCTCGATCAGCTTGTCCATGCCCAGGGCTTTGATGTACTTCAGCGACTCGGCCAGCGCGAGGATCAGGCTGACGTTGGGCGTCCAGGCCGATTCGCCCTTGTCCGCCATCTTCTTCTCCCGCTTAAGGTCGAAGTACAGACGCGGCAGTTGCGCGTTCCCGTTCTGCGCCCACGCCTTCTCGCTCACTGAGACAAAGGCCAGCCCCGGCGGAATCATGAACG
>JBEKHU010000182.1:0-6467 GCA_050012115.1 Bryobacteraceae bacterium
CTCAAGGTCGCCGAGAGCGGCATCCATTCGCGCGCCGACGTCCAGCGCCTGATGGCGTGCGGCTTCCAGGCCTTCCTGGTGGGCGAGCATCTGATGTGCGCCGACGACGTGCCCGCCGCCTTGCGAGCCCTCACCGGAAGATGACCGGCATGAATCGTGTCTTCATCAAGATCTGCGGCATCACCTCCCTCGAGGACGCGGAGCTGGCCGTCGCCGCCGGCGCCGACGCCCTCGGTTTCAATTTCTGGCCCCCCAGCCCGCGCCACATTTCACCGCAAAAAGCCGCAGCAATCACGGCAAAACTCGGCTCAACCACGGTGAAAGTCGGTGTTTTCGTGGATGCGAGCACGGTGGACGTCACGGAAACCGTCCACTCCGCCGGCCTGGACCTGGCCCAGATCCACGGTCCCGTGCCGCCCCTGACGGTCCGTTTCTGGCAGGCGCTCTCGGCCGGTCCCGGCCTGGAAAACCAGCTACAAACAGCCATGCAAACGAGCCCCCCCGAGGCTTTTCTTATAGATACGCCCGCTGGAGCGCGGCGCGGCGGCACCGGCCGCGCCTTCGATTGGAGCCTGGTGCGCGGCCTGCCCGGCCGCATCGTTCTGGCCGGCGGTCTCGCGCCCGACAATGTCGCCCAGGCCATTCGGGAAGCCCGCCCGTGGGGCGTCGACGCCTGCTCCCAGCTCGAAAGCGCGCCCGGCCGCAAGGACCCGGCCCGCGTGCGGGCTTTCATTCAGGCCGTCCGGGAAGTGGAAATCGAGGAGGAATAAGGAGTTAATGAGCAACCATTCGCCCACCCCCGACGCCGGCGGGCACTTCGGACCCTACGGCGGGCGCTACGTCCCGGAGACGCTCATGGCCCCGCTGGAGGAGCTGGAACAGGCCTATTACGCCGCCCGCCAGGACCCCGCCTTCCAGGCCGAGCTCGACGACCTGTTGCGCAACTACGCCGGCCGCCCGACGCCGCTGTATGAGGCCAAACGCCTGGGCGAAACCCTGGGCGGCGCGCGCATCTTCTTCAAACGCGAAGACTTGCTGCACACCGGCGCGCACAAGATCAACAACTGCCTGGGCCAGGTGCTGCTCGCCCGGCGCATGGGCAAACGGCGCGTCATCGCCGAAACCGGCGCCGGCCAGCACGGCGTGGCCACGGCCACGGTCTGCGCGCTATTCGGTCTGGAATGTGTGGTTTACATGGGCGAAGAGGACATGCGCCGGCAGCGCCTGAACGTCTTCCGCATGCGCCTGCTGGGCGCCAAGGTCGCCGCCGTCTCGAGCGGCAGCCGGACCTTGAAGGACGCCATCAGCGAGGCCATGCGCGACTGGGTCACCAACGTCGAATCGACCCATTATCTGCTCGGCTCGGCGCTCGGCGCGCACCCGTATCCGATGATTGTAAGGGACTTCCAGCGCTGCATGGGCGACGAGGCGCGCGTCCAGATCCTGGACCGCACCGGCCGCCTGCCGGACGCGGTCTTCGCCTGTGTCGGCGGCGGCTCGAATTCGATCGGGATCTTCACCGCCTTCCTGCCCGACGCGGCCGTGCAACTGGTGGGCGTGGAGGCCGGCGGCCGCGGCGCCGCGCTGGGTGAGCACGCGGCCCGCTTCGCTGGCGGCAGCCCCGGCGTGCTGCACGGCGCGTACAGCTATCTCCTTCAGAATCAACAAGGTCAGGTGTCTTTGACGCACTCCGTCTCGGCCGGTCTGGACTATGCCCTGGTCGGTCCGGAACACGCCTGGCTGCACGACCAGGGCCGCGCCGAGTACGTCTCCGTGACCGACCAGGAGGCCCTCGCAGCGGCCCGCACGCTGGCCCATACGGAGGGCCTGATCCCCGCGTTGGAATCGGCCCATGCCGTCGCGGAAGTCATTAAAAGGGCGCCACTTGCGCGCGACCGGATGTACCTGATCAACCTCTCCGGACGGGGCGACAAGGACACGGACATCTACCGCGAAAACCTGCCCGAGCTGGACCATCCGGCTTGAGAACCGGCGCGCCAAAACAGGGCCAAAAACCGTGATTTTACGGTGCGCGCTGTTTTTCTGCTAAGCCCTTTGATTGCAACAGATTCACCGTGAAGCACGGTGAAAATGCAAAAATGTGCGTGTTAATGTTTCTAAGTCCTTTGTTTGCCACAGATCCACCGTGACGCACGGTGAACCATGTTAATGTGGCACCTTAATGTTTGTAAGTCCTTATATTACAACAGATCCACCGTGGCGCACGGTGACGCAAGTTAATGTGCCTCAAAATGCGCGCTCAATTTAAATAAGTCCTTTATTTGCCACAGATCCACCGTGAAGCACCGTGAGAATCGCGTAAGTCCTTTCAAATGCATTAGTTACGCGCCTGGTGTGCGCGCACTTTCCGCTAAGTTCCGCTAAGTCCTTTAGAACACCGTGATTACGAGGAACCGCAAAAAGCCGGTGTTTTTACGGTCAAAACACGGTAAAAACACGCTAAAACACGGTTCGCGCGCGGTGCGCCGTATGGTAAAACGCACGGCGCAGCGTCCGCCGCTCCCTGCCTGCGGGTAGTGGGTCCGGGCGTTCGATCCCCTCGCCGACTCGCAAACTGTACGCCCAAGTGAATCATATCCGGACGGGCGACCATCCAACCCCAAAGCGCGCCGACACGGTCTGAGGCACGCTCAGCCGCTGCCGCGACGCCTGACCGTGAAGATCGCCAAAGAGGGGGAGATGGAATGAACGAGCATCCGACGCCGGAAGCTATCTTGCAGGTGGGCCTGGGGTTTTGGCCCGCGAAGGTGCTGTTGAGCGCGGTGGAGATGGAACTCTTCACCGATTTGGCCAAAGGGCCGCAACCGCTGGAGAGGATCCGGGGGCGGCACGGCCTGCACCCGCGCTCCGCGCGCGATTTTCTCGACGCCCTGGTCGCGCTGGGCTTTCTGTCGCGCGCGACGGGCGAGTATTCCAACACGCCGGCCACCGATGCGTTCCTCGACAAACACAAGCCTGCCTACATCGGCGGGATGCTTGAGATGGCGAACCAGCGTCTTTATGGCCACTGGAATCATCTCACGGAAGCCCTTCGGACTGGCCTGCCGCAGAACGAAGTCCGTGGCGGCGGCGTGCCTCTGTTCGAAGCCCTGTATGCCGATCCGGCGCGCCTGAAGACGTTCCTGGCGGCGATGAGCGGCATCAGCCACGGCGCGAATATGGTCATCGCCTCTAAATTCCCGTGGGCCGGCTACAAGACTTTCGTCGATGTCGGCACGGCGCAGGGGGACCTGGCGGTGCACATCGCGCTGGCCAATCCGCACTTGTCGGGGATCGGCTTTGACCTGGCCGAGGTCGGACCAATCTTCGAAGAGTATGTCGAGGCGAACGGCGTCTCGGCCCGAGTGCGCTTCGTCGCCGGAAGCTTCTTCGAGCAGCCGCTGCCCCAGGCCGACGTGATTCTGATGGGCCACATCCTGCACGATTGGGGAATCGATGACAAGCGCATGCTGATTCGCAAAGCTTACGCTGCCGTGCCCGAGGGCGGCGCGCTGATCGTCTATGAAACCCTCATCGACGACGACCGCTCAAAGAACGCGTTCGGCCTGATGATGAGCCTCAACATGCTGATCGAAACGTACGCCGGATTCGACTACACCGGCGCCGACTGCCAGGGCTGGATGAAGGAAGCCGGCTTCCGCGAGACGAGGATCGAGCACCTGGTAGGACCGGACTCGATGGTGATCGGCATCCGCTAGGGGAAACGAAAAACGGTACGGCCTGACCCGTCCCATAGGCGATTTGGTCTGTTTTGGGGAAGGACGAGCAGGGGAAAGCCGTTTCAAACCTCTCGCTTTACGTCCCCGCATCAGACGATTCTCAGGGGGCAGCCGTTGCAGCGACGGCGCGAACGCATCTTTTCAGCAAAACCTCGGCGGGACGGGTCAGGCTATCCCCTTCGCCGCGCAACCAGCTCACTCAACGCGCTCCGCGCGACGCCAAATAGACGACAGGAATTGACGGTGCAGCTGCCACCCCACTTTCGGCATCTGCTCGTCAACACGGAACCATCGGATCGCCTCGTTCTCGTGTGGATCGGTCATGATCTCTCCAGCCTCAACCTCCACTGTGTAGAAGAAAACGAGATGGCCGGGTTCGCGGTAGTCGTCGGGAGATTGATGAACGCCGATGAGACTGGCCTGTTTGATTCTGAGCCCGGTTTCCTCTAGCACTTCGCGAGCCAGCGCTTCTTCTGGGTGTTCGCCGAAATCGACGAAGCCAGACGGGAACATCCAAGTACCTTTGAACGGTTCTCGACGTCGCTTTACCAACAGCACCGATTCGGCATTCGAGATAATCGCGGTTACGGATGCGGCCACACGCGGATAGTATGTCCAATCACAAGCAGTACAATGCTGCCGTATCTTGTTCTCCTCGGTCCTCGTTGCGAGACTGCGCCCACAGAACGGGCAGAAGGCATAAGTGGGCGGGGATAGATTCATGGGCATGATCGCCCCCCCTCCACACGGCCGGGAACCAGCTTCGAGAGCTGATTCAATCGTCCTGTGCTCATAGTGGCTGCCATTACCCGCTCGCCAAGTTTCTTTTGGACAGAGAATGCGGAGATCGCTGACCCAATGATCATACTCTCCCAAGGCAAGAGCGCGAATGATGTCAATGCGGCACTGCCGAGACCAATACCAACGTCAAGGACATTCTCCAGCAATCTTGAGTGAGCTCGGACTTCGAACTTTCGCGCTGCTTCGATCGCCGTATCTCTTGCGGTTTCGTCGCGATCCTTTTGTGCTAGGTTCACCTGATCGCGCCCACGCCGTAGCTTCAGAACGTTTTCGACCCACAGAGCGACTCTCCTTTCGTGAGACGTTTCCCCGAAAGCAGCGGCAACAACGATGTTCGCCAGGTAGCGCTCCGTGTTTGATACCTGGATTTGAATTCGGCTTCCGGATCCTGGTCGACGGTAGACTGATTCTCTCACGGGGTGAGAAAGTAACTGTGTCTTCGAGATCTCTGCAGCGTAGTCGTGATAACGGCCCCGTAGGAGACTCGATACCACAAAGGCGTCACGAATCAAGCGAAAGTCGTCGGAATCGGGTCTGCGCGCCGCCAGTGTGGCGACAAAGCGCGGGTCCGAAGCGAGCGACCAGATTTTGACCACCTCATGAGGTTGAATGTCGAGCACCCTAGCGAGCTGGGTTGCGAACTCTCGGTCGAACAGGGCGCCCCGCCTAAGTACGTGTTCGTGCCATTCGTTTCCTATATGGGCTTCAAGCCACAATCCGGCCTGGGTCGGCTCGCCACTGGGCGGATATGTGAAGTCGCGTAGAACAGATCGTAACTTGGCCACGTTATCGCCAGCCCATTTTCTGGTCTTCTGAAGTGCGGCTGTGGCCTGGTCTTCCGGTAGCACAATTCTAGAAATGGCAGGCTCTACGCCACTCAGGAAGACTCCGTAAGCGCCGGAAGCAGCGCCTTCGGGTTGGGGCGACGGGGCGAGTCTGATGTAATCCGTGTTGATCAGGGTGGCGGTGACGGCAAGAGTGCTATCCCATTCCATCTTGTACGACTGCTCGGGCTTTGGGCGCGCAAGCACTAGAATTACTTCGTACGCCGACGCCGAGTCGATGAAGCCCTCGACCATTGCGGAGCACCTCCGTCACTGTGACGTAATTATACATTCGTCCGGATCCAAGGCCTACGGCTGGGTCGCGGCGAATTCATCGCTACAACCACCTAGCATTAACAACGGTCCGGCGTGCTCCGATGGGAAGACGTTCTACTCGGAAGTTGGGGTGACGGAGTTTACTATGGCGTAACAAGCCCACCTCGGAAACAGACCGCCCGCGGACCGCTTTCTCAAGTGAATTGCGGAGCCTCCCATCTTACCGGCGAGTCCGTCTCTCAAACCTGGCGCAGCCTCTGTTCCGACGAATGTCAGCGAAGGAGCGAGGCGACAAGGGCACGGATATCTATCGCGAGAATCTGCCCGAGCTGGACCATCCGGCCTGACAGCCGCCACTATGCTCTGTGTTCCAGATGACGGGTCGAGCGCGAAAAGCGGACAATGCATACAGGTGGCGCGCGACTAGCGGGCACTTTGCCGGCATTCGTCAGCGAAAGCGGACCATTGGCTGTGCGGGTTATGAACGGCAACGAATCTTGTGATAGTTTGTGGCCTGATGGGGGCGAATCGTGAGCGACTATCTCAAGGTGTTGCTTTCGCTAATTCCAATTGCTGCTCTGGCGTGGGCTGTGTTCGTTTGGAGGCGCGATAATCGACGGCGCCTGACGATCCGCCAGGTTGGAAGTAACATCGAGAACGTGGTTCTGGCTCTGGATGTGGGGGCTGCTTTTATCCTCAACGCCGCCATTACCAATGACTCGCCGAAGTTGACGATCGTCATTCATCACTTTGATCTTGGACTCCTCTGGTGTGATCCGGAGTTCGACTGGTTGGACGATCCCTTAGAGCGGGTTCCAAGCTCGAG
>JBEKHU010000183.1:0-6460 GCA_050012115.1 Bryobacteraceae bacterium
TTGGAACGGCGCTCAGGTCGTCGTTAAAGTGAAAGAGCCGCAGCCCTCCGAATACGGCTTCTTCCGCGAAGGCCTCGTCCTGTTCACCTACCTGCACCTCGCGCCGATTGCCGATTTGACGGCCCGGCTGCTGGAAACCAAGGTGACTGCCATCGCCTACGAGACCATCCAGGAGAAGGACGGCTCGCTGCCCTGCCTGACTCCGATGAGCGAAGTGGCGGGCCGCATGGCGGTACAGGTGGGAGCGAAGTATCTGGAAGCGCCCAATGGCGGGCGCGGAATCCTGCTGGGCGGCGTACCCGGCGTCGCTCCGGCCAACGTGGTGATCCTCGGCGGCGGTGTGGTGGGCCACAACGCGGCGAAGATCGCGCACGGCCTGGGGGCCAACGTTACCATCATCGACCGCAACCTGAACCGCCTGCGCGAGCTCGACGACATCTACATGGGCGCGCTGATCACGCTCGCGTCCAATTCGTGGACCATCTCGGAGAGCGTGCGCCATGCCGACCTGGTGATCGGCGCGGTGCTGATCCCCGGCGCGTCCGCGCCCCGGCTGGTGCGGCGCGACATGATCTCCATGATGAAACGCGGCTCGGTGGTGGTGGACGTCGCCATCGACCAGGGCGGGTGCTTCGAAACCTCCCACGCCACAACCCACACCGATCCGGTCTACCACGTCGACAACGTGCTGCACTATTGCGTTTCCAACATGCCCGCCGCGGTGCCGCACACCTCGACCTACGCCCTCACCAACGCCACGTTCCCCTACCTGCTGCAGCTTGTTTCGAAGGGCGTCGAGCCGGCCATCCGGTCGAATCCCGCCATGGCGCTGGGCGTGAATACCTACAAAGGCAAGTGCGTTTACAGGGCTGTCGCCGACTCGCAGGGCATCGAGTACACCGATCTCCCGGCGTTGTTGTAACAGCCCGTGCAGCCCGGCCGTTTGCTCCAGGATCGCAGCGTTCTCCCGCGCGGGGATGCATCGCGCCGCGGTTACGGGCGAGTCTGAGGATCAGCAACCTGAGGAAACTCCACTCGGCGCTTGAAGCCTGAGGCTGCAAGGGGCAGGAGCTGAAACTGGATGTTGCAGACGGGGGGCGGGACGATGAGGCTTACGGGGCCGCGCGGTTCAACAATGCATTTCTGTGGCTCTGCAGGTCGTGAGAACAACGGTGCAGCCGCGAATAGCCCGGGCCTTACTTGGGACGCGGATAAGTGGAGACTGGCTCTGTCTCTTCCGGCGTTGTATCGAGCGAATGCACATCGAACACATCGAGCGAGCTGTCGCTAAGGTCGCTCTCCGAATCAATGATTACCGAGCTGTCACCAGGCAGCGTGCTCTTCTCGATCTTGCGCTGCAAGCGCTTCTCTATCTTCTCGCGCGCTTTTTCCGTCCGGGCCTGTTCCTTCTGCCGCTTCTTGAATGTCGTATGAGATCGTGAACCCAAGTTTATCTCCCATCACCCAACAAGCCATTCGATGAGAACCGGCCCGGTTCGAAGTCAAATGTTGTTACCAGCGAGGCTCACGACGCTGGCGGGGGCCGCCGCGGTCGCCGCCGCCGCGTTCGACCTTCGGGCGCGCTTCGTTCACGTTCAGTGCACGACCGCCCTGGAAAAAGCCGTTCAGCGCGTTGATGGCCTTATCGGCCTCACTCGCATCCGGCATCTCGACGAATGCAAAGCCGCGCGAGCGGCCGGTGTCACGGTCTGTCACGATGCTGACGCGATCGACGGTCCCGTATTCTGCAAAGAGTTGACGCAACGATTCTTCGGTAGTACCGAAATCCAAATTGCCGACGAAAATGTTTTTCATGGATTCTCCTGACTCAATTGACGGCGGGCTAGACTAGGCAGAAAAGGATCTCGGCCGGGTTTCGCGGAGCGATCAAATGGCATTTTTAGTATGCCACAGTCCGGCGCGAAGTGGAAGTCGGAGCGAGGCTGATCCCGCGGCAGCCGCCGCCGGCGATTCTTGACAGCCTGTGAAAGTGGCCCCCCCGGGACGCGCCCACCAGCCACTCGCCCCTTGGCACCCCGTGAAAGTGGTGCTAGGCTTTAACTGCACTCAATGGAGCCTGCGGCTGGCCGCGGCTCCCGACGTTGGATCAGGCCCGGCGAGCGCTCCGCTCACCCGCAAAGCGGCGCCCCGTCGCCGGGTCTAACCTGTGGCAGGACGCTTGACCTTGATCGTCAGGCGCAGCGCTCGCCACGGCGAGCCATCGGATTGTTTCGTCTCAAAGGAGTCTGTTGCCATGATCGCAGCAGTTGCAGAGAGAAACCCTTACACGCTGGCACTCGAGAATTTCGACACGGCCGCCGACGCTCTCGAGCTCAACCAGAATATTCGTGAAATGATCAAATACCCGGAGCGGATCCTGACCGTGACGCTGCCGGTTCGCATGGATAACGGTCGCATCCGCCGTTTCGAAGGCTACCGCGTGCAGCACAGCACCGCGCGCGGCCCGGCCAAGGGAGGCATCCGCTATCACCCCAACGTGACCGTCGACGAGGTCAAAGCGCTGGCTACCTGGATGACCTGGAAGTGCAGCGTCGTGAACATCCCGTTCGGCGGCGGCAAGGGCGGCGTCACGTGCAACCCGAAGGACATGTCCCAAACTGAACTGGAGCACATGACCCGCCGCTACACCAGCGCCATCCTGCCGCTGATCGGACCGGCGCAGGACATCCCCGCGCCGGACGTCTACACCAATCCGCAGACCATGGCCTGGATCATGGACACCTATAGCATGATGAAGGGCTATACGGTGCAAGGGGTTGTCACTGGGAAGCCGTTGTGCCTGGGCGGGTCGCTGGGCCGCAATGAGGCCACCGGCCGCGGCGTCTTCTACACCCTCCAGTCGGCTTGCGACCACCTGCGGCTGCCGATGAAGAGCGCCAAGGTTGTCGTGCAAGGCTTCGGCAACGCGGGCTCGATCGCCGCGCATCTGCTCGACAGCCACCAGTGCTATGTGATCGGCGTCAGCGATTCGACCGGCTGTATTTACAACAAGGACGGTCTCGACATCCCCAAGCTGATGCTCTACAAGGAGCAGACCGGCCGAGTGGCGGGTTTCGCCGGCTCCGAGCCGATCACGCCCGATGAACTCCTGCGGCTGGAATGCGACATCCTCATCCCGGCTGCGCTCGAAAACGTCATCCATGAGGAGAACGCGGCCTACGTCAAGGCCAAGATCGTCGCCGAAGCGGCCAACGGTCCGCTGACGCCGGACGCCGACCACATCATCGAATCACGGGGCGGATTCATCATCCCTGACATCCTGTGCAACGCCGGCGGCGTCACGGTCTCCTACTTCGAATGGGTGCAGGACGAGCAGCACCTGTTCTGGGACGCCCAGGACATCTACAACCGGTTGGAGAAGGTCATGAAGACCGCTTTCAACGAGGTGCTGAAGGTCCACATCGACCGGCACGTGGGCATGCGCGTGGCGGCCAACATGGTCGGCATCGGCCGCGTCGCCGAAGCGATCAAGATCCGCGGGCTGTATCCGTAATTAACCAGGCCAGTGCCCCGGCCGCTCGTGTGGGAGTGGCCGGGGCCAGCCAGGCTGAACTTGGCGGGCGTCCTCGCCTTCTTTTGAGGACGCCCGTTTCCTCCCCATTAAGAAGTGCCGCGAACTCCCTGCCGCATGCTGCGGACGTACTCTCAGCGCCCCGCCGCGCGCGCCAGCTCCAGCGCGCCCGTCAGCGCCGGCAGCGCCAGCTCCGGCGGCACGATCTCCACCAGCGGCAGGTACCCGTTCACCTGCCGCGCCAGTTCCTCCCGGATCATCGGAAACAGCGCCTCCTGCGCCATCACCCCGCCGCCCAGCACGATCCGCTGCGGCGACATAATACAAGCCACCGAAAAACACGCCTGAGCCAGGTAATACGCCTCCAGCCGCCACGCCGCGTGCCCGGCCTCCAGTTTCTCCGCCGGCTGCCCCCACCGCGCCTGCATCGCCGGCCCGCACGCCATTCCCTCCAGGCACCCGCCGTGAAACGGGCACACGCCACGAAAACCTTCCGGCTCCTCGGGATGCCGCCGCACCGGCAGGTGCCCCATCTCCGGATGCTGCAGTCCCCTCAGCGTCCGCCCATGCACCACCGCGCCCCCGCCGATGCCCGTCCCCACCGTGATGTAGACGAAGCTCTCCAACCCCCGCCCCGCCCCGTACAGCGACTCGCCCAGCGCCGCCCCGTTCACATCCGTGTCGAACTCCACCCGCACGCCCAGCGCCCCCGCGATCGTTCCCGCCAGCGGATACCCCTGCCACCCCAGCTTCGGCGTATTCCCGATGCAGCCCCGCGTGAAATCCACCGGCCCGAACGACGCCACGCCGATCCCCGCCACCGGCCCCCGCCGGCGGAAATACGCGATCACCGCCTCCATCGTCTCGGCCGGTTCCTGCGACGTCGCGATCCGCTCCACCTCCCGCGGCTCGGCCGGGTCCGTCCCCACCGCCACCAGAAACTTGGTCCCGCCCGCCTCCACCGCGCCGTACAATCTGTCGCTCACCGGCCCCTCCTTCACTCCTCAAAACCACCGCAATTCTACCGCAAAAACAGCCCGGGCCGAAACACGGTGATTAATCACTAAGTCCTTTAGAAAACCGTAGTTGCACGGTGAAGCACGGTTTTCGCGCAAAATGAGTCTGTTAATGTTTATAACCCCTTTGTTTGCCACACATCCACCGTGACGCACGGTGACGCGTGTTAATGTGGCGCTTTAATGTTCGTAACTCCAATCATTGCAACACATCCACCGTGACGCACGGTGCCGCATGTTAATGTGCGTCAAAATGCGCCTGAAATTCGACTAAGTCCTTTATTTGCCACAGATCCACCGTGAAGCACCGTGACAATCGCGCAAGTTCTTTAGAACTAAGTACTTACGCGCCTGGTGCGCGCACATTTGCCGCGCCATACCATTAAGTCCTTTAGAAAACCGTAGTTACACGGAAACGCAAAAAACCGCTGTTTTCACGGTAAAAACACGGTGAAACACGGTGTTTTCACGGTAAAATCGTGTTCCGCGCACGGCGGTTAACGCTTCCCGGCCCGCTTCCACGCCCGCTTCACCGCGTCCAGCACCCGCTCTTCGGTCTCCCCCCCGCCGGGCGCCACCGCGGTCCCGCTGTCCGCGCACCCGGCCACCACGATCTCTTTATCATGCAGTAGCTTGCGAATCTTTCCAGGATACCCCGGCGCGCCCTCCCCGCCCAGCGCCACCAGCTTGAAACCCTCGTCGAACCGCACCACCTGCACCTGAAACGGCAACTGCCGCATTTCCTTCGCATCTGCAACAAAAGGCACGGCCGTTTCAATCAGCGCCGACTTCAGCCGCCCCCTCACCGGCGTCAGCGCCGACTTCATCACCCGTGAAACTTCGTCCGCCAGCGCCGCCCCGTGCTGCTTCATAAGTTCAATCGTCCCAATCGGTTCCGGGTTCCGGCCGGCGCCGCACAACATATAGAACAGCGCGATCGCCCCGGGATACTCCTTTTCGAGCGCCGCCTCGGCCACGCCCGCGTAGTCGCCGCTGATGGCATACGAGCCCTCGTCCAGCGTCGCGTTATCAACGACATAGCCGAACAGCACCGCGATTACGCCGCCCTTGGGCGTCAGCACCCGCAGCACCGGCACCGCCTCCTGTGGGCCTTTCGCAAACGCCACCCGGCCGGCGCCGAAATCGATTCGCGCCGGCTTCAGGTCCGCCAGTGCCGCCGCCGCCACTTCGCCCAAGTACCGCGCCAGGGCCTCGGAATACTGGTCGATCTTCTTCAACTCGGCCGCGTCCGTCGGTTCCGGGCCGGGCTGCAAACCCTTGACCAGCGGGGCGTTGCGCGTGTGGCTCGAATTGAACACGATCTGCGGGCGCTCCAGCCCCTGGGCTTTCATGATGTCCGCCGCCACCCGTTCAGACAGGCTCCGCGGCAACCCCGCCAGGTCGGTCGCGATCAGCACCGCGCGGCCGCCCGCGCCGTCGTCCAGCGCCAGGGCCCGCGCATAGATTTCGCCGGCCACCCCGTCGCTCGAGTGGTTCCGCCCGGCTAGCCAGATCGATCCCCGTGGCGTGATCGCCACCTTCGCCGCGCCGGCCCGCAACTGCGCCCCAGCCGCAGCCGACACGCCCGCCAGCGCCAGAATCACAACCATTGCGCAACGTCGTTCCATCGCACTGTCAGACTACACCAGCCGGCCCTGTCTGGAAATGGGTCAATCCACCGCGCAATCCGCCGGGCTCGGCTTGCGCCGCCTGGAACTCGACTGCGCCCGGTCCTCGGCGGAGTAGAATCGTTCTGTTCGTGAACGCGCGATTCCCAAATGTCGCGCAAGGGGACCCTCATGCAGAATGACCACTTGAATCACTCGCGGGCGCTGCGCCGACCGCGGCTATTAGTAGCGACTGTGCCGCTACTCGTACCGGTTTTTCTACTCGCCGCGGCGGCGTTCGCGCA